>DATCXE010000490.1:0-5169 GCA_036565985.1 Bradyrhizobium sp. | reverse complement strand
TGCCGCGCGCGGCGGCGAGGCGCGCAGCGTCGAATTCCGGATTCGCCGCGACACGGTCCGCGGCCACGACATTTCCGCCGATTTCATCTGGGTCGAGATGCGCTGCCGGCCGCTCGATCAGGCCGCGCCCGAGGCCGAAGTGGTTGCCGTGATGCGCGACGTCACCGACCGCAAGATGCAGCAGCAGGCGCTGGAACTGGCGCATACCGCCGCCGAACGGGCGGATGCATCCAAGACCCGCTTCCTCGCCACCATGAGCCATGAATTGCGCACGCCGCTGAACGCCATCATCGGCTTCTCGGAGATGATCGTGCAGGAAGACGTGCTGATGGTCGATGCCGTCAAACGCAAGGAATACGCGCAGCTCATCAACGATTCCGGCCAGCATCTGTTGTCGGTGGTCAATGGCATCCTCGACATGTCGAAAATGGAGTCCGGCAATTTCGAAATCTCGCCGGAGCCGTTCGCCCCGCGCGCGGCGCTGCTGCATTGCTGCAATCTTCTGGCGCTGAAGGCGCGTGAAAACGGCGTCGATCTCATCACCCGCGCGTCGGAGGATCTGCCCGTGATGAACGGCGATCCACGGGCGTTCAAGCAGATCGCACTCAACCTCGTCGCCAACGCCATCAAGTTCACCGAGCGTGGCGGCAGCGTGACCGTCTCGGCCGCGGTCGAGGGATCGCGGCTGATACTGCGGGTTGCCGATACCGGCGTCGGCATTGCCGCCGCCGACCTCACGCGGATCGGCGATCCGTTCTTCCAGGCCGGCAAGACGTTCGAGCGCAGGCATGAAGGAACCGGCCTTGGCCTGTCGATCGTGAAGGGCCTCGTTGGACTGCACAACGGCGAGATCAGCGTGCAGAGCAAGCTCGGCGAAGGGACTACGGTGGCCGTGGCCTTGCCGCTTGACTTCGCGTCGCCATCGGTGCCTTCAAGCAACATCGCGACGCTGAAGCCGGCGCTGCGTTCCGGATTACAGGAGTTGGCCAGGGAGTTGACGCAGGAAGTGACGCAAGGGTTGACGAAAGAGTTGGCGCATCAGGTGAAGAAGCGTGCCTAGACGTATTGACGACGATGACGAGAAGCCGCGCCGCCGCCGCCGGAGCGCGAAGGCGGCTGCGATCGAAGCGGAGGAAGAGCGCGGCCTGATGATGCGCATTTTCCTGCACAGTCCGAAAGACGTGGTCGCGGGCCTGATTGCGGCTACCGCCATATGCGCCATCATCACCAACGCGCTGTTCCTTCAGGCCGGCCGTCATCCTTCGCCGATGTTCGGCTCCATCGTGACGCTGCCGGCGCCGCAGGCCGCCGTCGCAAGCCCGCTGCCGCGCCCGCGCCCGGTCGTCGAGGCCGATCCGCAGGACACGAGGCAGGTCGAGGCGAGGGGAACTGACGCCCGGCAGGCCGACTCCAGAAACGCCGACGCCAGAAACGCTGACGCCTTGACCAGCCTGGTGGTCAAATCGACCAGCGCGCCTGCCACGACGCCTGCAAACGTGGCGCGGCCTCCGGCGCCGATTCCGGCGACCGCGCAAAGCGCAGGTGCGCGCCGGGTGGCGGCGGTGCAGCGCACGCTCACCCAATATGGCTACGGCCAGTTGAAGGCGACCGGTGCAATCGGGTCGGATACCCAGGCCGCGATCGCGAAATTCGAGCGCGAGCGGAAGCTCCCGGTGACCGGCCAGATGTCCGATCGGCTGGTGCGCGAACTCTCGGCGATGGTCGGACACCCGATCGAGTAGCTTCTATTTTCCCGGCGGTCTATCGTCTCCCCATGCGATTGAAATCATCCATCTGGGTGGCCGCCTATCTGCGCCGCTGCCAGAACGAGGGAATCTTTGGCGCCGTGCGCAAGCGCGGCGCGGAGGAGGCCGGCGCGGTATTCGTCAAGGTGGCGCTGCTCGACGGCAACGCCATGCTGTACGCGCCCGCGCCGCAGACCGTCTATGACGAGAGCCGGCCGGCCGAGCGGCTGTTCGCGCCGGCCTCGCCGCAGCCGGTGCCGGAGCAATCCGTGGAAGAGCGTCTCGTCAAGGAACTCCGCTTCGATCCGGACGCATGGATCGTCGAGACCGAGGACCGGGCGGGGCGGCATTTTCTGGATCTGGCGAAAGCCTAGAGCCCAACGTCAGCCCAGTGGCTTCATCCTTCGAGACGCCGCTTCGCGGCTCCTCAGGATGAGGTTTCACACCTCATGGTGAGGAGCACGGCTACGCCGTGCGTCTCGAACCATGTGGTCGCATGTGCGCGACCCCAGTTAGGCCGACGCAATCGGAAAATTCTAGCGTTTCGAACCGTCGGTGCCGGTGCGAATGCCGGGCGTGCTTCCGGGCTGCACCGTGGGCCGCGTCTGCGGGGTCGCCGTGCGCGCGCGATTGCGCTCGTCGTCATACAGCGAGGGGCGGTGCTTGGCGCGGGCGACGGCCATGGTCGAGCCGCGCCACGCCGCCAGCATCACGAGGGCCGACCGCTCGCTCAGCCGGTCGTAGAGCCGCGACAGCCGGTAGACGTTATGTACGGAAGAGCCGAACTCGGGATCGAGGAACATCAGCACGCGCTGGAACGCCGCGCTTGGCATGTCCAGTGCCCGGGCCGCACACGCCAGCGGCTCGCGGCCGGGATCGTTGACGACCTGCTCGGCAATCCGCACCGGCAGGATCAGGGCTTCGCCGATCTCGATCGCAAAACTTTCCTTGTCCTCGGCGAACGCCGCCATCTCCAGCGTCTGGATGGCGCGCACCGCGCGCGCGGTGGGAATTCGCGCCGAAGCCTTCAACGGGGTCTCGCAGATATTGTGCAGGATCAAGGCGCGCTCGCTCGAACTCGCCGCGAAGAACATGTCGCTGATTTCGGCGGCATCGGTCGGCCGCATCGCCAGGCTGGAAGCCATCCGCAACTGCGCTTCGGTTGGTTGCACCTTCTCCGACGGCGTGCCGGGCGGCGCGGTGGCGATCGCAGCTGCGACCGGCAGGGGCTGCTGCGGTCGCCGCAGCCCGAGCTTGTCCATGATTTCCGCAGGCGTCTCCGGGTAGATCGCCAGCCGCGCCCGCACTGCGGCGCGGGTCGCGTCGTCGACCTGGTCGATCAGGCGGGACGTCAATTCGACGAACTGCCGTTCCTCATCGTCGGAATGCGCGCTGGCCTGCACGTAGAGGTCGGTCAGCACGCGCAGCAGGGTCGGGCGAATATCGACGCCCTCTCGGCGCGAGAGCGTCATTAGCCCGTCGAAACCCGGGAATAATGGAGCTGCGGTCATGTCAGGTGTACGCGACTTGGGGAATCCTTCGCGTCAGCCTACGCAGGGCGCTTTAATGGTTGGTTAAGGAAAACAGCCCCTGAAGAAATCCCGTAAAATCTTATGCATTGGGATGCGACCCCGTAACTGTACCGCCTGCGTAAATTAAGAAGCCGTTAACCACGTTCTGTTCTGAATAATGTCATGTCGCCGGCCAGATCACGCTTTTGGTGGCAACCAGAGAGAACGGAACATGGGCACCATCATTGAATTTCCGGCGGATGCGGCTTCGCGACGGCCGGGCCCGACCATGGATGGCGCGCCAGGCGATGGCCTTGGAACCGTGCTGATCCTTCCTGTCATTCGCATTGAACGCCAGGTTGCCGAAACCGGTGACGGGCGCGGACCGGAAGAGGGGACGGCACCCGGTCGCCGTCGCCGTCGGCGCACCTGAACGACGGACGTTTGAAAATGCCGGCGTGCCTTCCGATCCGGACTGCCGGGCTTCGGTCACCACCGGCTCTGATCCTGCTGCTCGTCGGCGCAACCCTTGCCGGCTGCAGCGGCGGCGATTTCGGCCGCACCCGCGCGGACATGCGCAACGACGACATGCACCGCTGGCTGGGCGCGGAAGCCACCTCAAGCATCGGCCTCAGGCCGTCGCACTTCCAGCTCACCGAAAACGAACGCCAGCTGCGCGATCTCGCCTATCCCCTGATCGAACCGCCGCGCTCGCGCCCGGCCTGGAAGAGCGTGTTCGGCAATTACCAGCCATTGCCCTCGCCATGGCGGCAGAAGGTCGTGTTCGACCGCACCATGTACGGCCGCACCTTGATCGACGAGCCGCACCGCTCGCATACCTCGCGCTATCAGCAGCTCATCGAGGACGTCCGCAACGACATCACGCGGTTCGACCCGTTCTTTGCGTCGGCCGGGCGCGTGGTCGAACTCGACCATAAGCGCAGCGCCAGTCTCAGGATGGTGTCGGAGCTGTCGCCGCGCGAGCAGGCCGACGCGATCGCGCGCATGGAAGAGAACACGCTGATCGTGCAATGGGTCCAGCAATGCCTGGAGCAGCGCATTTCCTCGTATCGCTGGGCGCTCGAGCGCCTGGTGATCCAGGCACCCGACGGCATCGCCGCCGATGCCGACCGCCTGATCGGCGAACTCGCCGCGCTGACGGCCAACGCACCGGTCGCCGCCCAGCCGGTGATCGGGCGGGCAGTCGTGGTGAAGGGCTGAAGTTTGTAGGATGGGTAGAGCGAAGCGAAACCCATCAACCTCATCCGCGGCACGATGATGAGTTTCGCTTCGCTCTACCCATCCTACGATCTGTCTGTGCAGGCACGCGCGCCAGGGCTAATGTCTCATTCAATTTTAGAGGGACGGTGCCATGCAGGGACCGCGAAAAGCTTGTCCAGTTGTCGTTCGCCAAATAGCCGGTCGGTCTGAGATTCTGGCATTCCGCCATCCGCTCGCTGGTTGCCAGTTGGTAAAGGGGACGATCGAGGCCGGAGAAACAGTTGAGCGTTCGGCCGAGCGTGAGTTGCTCGAGGAGAGCGGGATAATCGGCACTGCCGGCAATTATCTGGGCACGGTCCAAATGAGTGAGCCGGAACAGGAATGGCATTTCGTTATCTGTGACGTGGGTAAGACGCCTGAGAGGTGGACGCACCGAACGAGCGACGGCGGTGGGCTGGATTTTGAGTTCTTCTGGCATCCCCTTGGCCAGGAGCCAAACGAGTCCTGGCATCCGCTCTTCAGGCAGGCGCTCGCATTCATCAATCGGCACATCAGCGCGCTGACTCAGACACCGCAATGTGCGGACGAGATGTAGTCAGCGCTTGCCCTTCGGCGCCGGAGCAGGGGCCGGCGCTGGTGCGGCCGGTTCCGGCTGCTTCACCGGCACAGGCTCGGTCTGCAGCTTGCAACTC
>DATCXE010000473.1:0-2397 GCA_036565985.1 Bradyrhizobium sp. | reverse complement strand
TCGATTCCGACAGGCACTGGCACGGCGCCGTTTCGCTCGACACGCTGTTGCGCTCCCGCCGGCCGGTGCCGCTGTCCGAACTGATCGAGGAAGACCGCCGCCGGGTCCCGGTGCTCGACGACCTTGCGGAAGTCGCGCGGATGTTCGGCAAGTACAATCTGGTCGCAGCCCCCGTTGTCGACACCACCAACCGGCTGGTCGGCGTCATCACCATCGACGACGTCGTCGACGTCATCGAGGAAGAGGCGGACGAGGACCTCAAGGCGCTCGGCGGCGTCACCAGCGACGAAGAACTCTCCGACAACGTCTGGACCATCGCGCGCGCCCGCTTCAACTGGCTCCTGGTCAATCTGGCGACGGCGTTTCTGGCGTCCGCCGTGCTCGGGCTGTTCGAGGGCCAGCTCGAAAAGATGGTGGCGCTCGCCGTGCTGGCGCCGATCGTGGCAAGCCAGGGCGGCAACGCCGCGACCCAGACCATGACGGTGGCGGTGCGGGCGCTGGCCACCCGCGAGCTCGGTTCCAACAATGCGTACCGCGTCGTCATGCGCGAGGCGATGGTCGGCCTCGTCAACGGCCTCGCCTTTGCCGTCATCACGGGCGTCGCTGCGGTCGCCTGGTTCAAGATCCCGGGCCTGGGCTTCGTGATCGGGCTTGCGATGATCTGCAACCTGATTGCGGGTGCGCTCGGCGGCATCCTGATCCCGATGGTGCTGGAGCGGGTGCGGGCAGACCCCGCGGTCGCATCCGGCACCTTCGTCACCACCATCACCGACGTGGTCGGTTTCTTCTCCTTCCTCGGCATCGCCACGCTGTGGTTCGGGCTGAAATAGCCACCTTTTTATCGTTAATCGGACCTTAACGCGCTTGACCGATGATGTAGGCCTCACGAGGTCGACATGCAGCGCTTGCGGCTGAAAGCGGACGGACGGATCGTCGAACTGCGGGACGGACAGGAGTTTCCGCTCGCGCCGGCGATGGCCGCACGTTCGACCTCGACGTCGAGGCCCGCTGAAGCGACTTGCGACACTGCGGCGTTGCCCGCCGTGCGCGATCTTCGCCGCCGCGCGCAACTGACGCAGATCGAATTCGCGGCAAGGCTCGGCGTCCCCGTCGAGACCATCCGCAACTGGGAGCAGGGCAAGCGCGCCCCGCGCGGTCCGGCGCGCGCGCTGCTGGCCGTGATTGCCCATTCGCCGGAAACCGTCTTCGCCGCGCTGGCTGCGGAATCCGAACCCGGCTGAGTTGGCAGGGCTGTTCCGGCGGCCCATAATGGCGGCTCGATCCCGGGATACCCCTGATGAACTTCGTCGAGGCCAACGGCGCAAAGATCCCGGCGATCGGGCTGGGCACTTGGGAATTGCGCGGACGCACCTGCGCGCGCATCGTCGAGCAGGCGCTGCGGCTCGGCTACCGCCACATCGACACCGCGCAGATGTACGACAACGAACGCGAGGTCGGCGAGGGCCTGCGCGCTTCGGGCGTGAAGCGCGACCAGGTCTTTCTCACCACCAAGATCTGGCCCTCGCATTTCGCGCCCCACGATCTGGAGCGTTCCGCCAGGGAGTGCCTGGTGCGGCTCCGCCTGACCGAGGTCGACCTGTTGCTTCTGCACTGGCCGAACCCGCAGGTGCCGCTGGTGGAAACGCTCGGCGCGCTGGCGCGGGTCAAGCAGCAGGGGCTCGCACGTCATATCGGCGTGTCGAATTTCACCGTGGCCCTGATCGAGGAGGCGGTTGAAGCTTGCCCGGAACCGCTGGTGTGCGATCAGGTCGAGTACCATCCCTATCTCGACCAGAGCAGGGTCAGCGAGGCCTGCGCGCGCCACGGCATGGCGTTGGTGGCCTATAGTCCGATCGCCAAGGGACGCATCCGGAACGATCGCGCGCTGCTGCGGATCGGCGACCGCTATCGCAAGTCTGCCGCGCAAGTCTGCCTGCGCTGGCTGGTACAGCAGGGCGTCGCGGCGATTCCGCGCACCTCGAAGCTCGAGCGGCTCTCCGAGAACATCGAGATCTTCGATTTCGAACTGTCAGATGAGGACATGCAGCAGATTTCCGCCATGGGAAGCGCCGGCGGCCGGCTGACGGATTTTGGCTTGGCGCCGAAATGGGATTGAGGAACCGTCGCGCTGGAAGCTATGCTGGCAGGAGAGACAATAAGCACCTCCTGACACGATGGACCTGCGGCGGATCATACCTTCGGATATCACCGCCTCGGCGATTGCGCATCTGTCGTTGCTGGCGCTGCTGTTGCTGTTTTCCGACGTGCATCCGTTTGGTTTGGTGACTGCCGAGGAGATACCGGTCGAAATCGTCACCGTGCAAGATTTGGCTGAAAGGCAAGATCTCGCTGAAAAGCAGGATCTGGCCGAAAAGCAAGGTCTGGCGGGAAAGCAGG
>DATCXE010000460.1:0-4217 GCA_036565985.1 Bradyrhizobium sp. | reverse complement strand
GCTGGAACGGCCCGACGGCACCGTGCTTTCACTGCCGCCGATCGAGATCGTGCCGGGCGAGGGCGCCTTCGACTACACCGCAAAGTACCTGCTGAAATCCACGCAGGAGATCTGCCCGGGGCGATTCGCGCCCGAGATCAGCGCCGCGCTGATGGACCAGGCATTGCGGGCGCACCGGGCGCTGTCGTGCAGCGGTTATTCCCGGACCGATTTCATCGTCTCCGCGAAGGGGCCGATTTACCTCGAAACCAACACGTTACCGGGGCTAACGGCAGCATCGCTGTATCCGAAAGCGCTGAACGCGCAGGGGATCGAGTTCGTGGATTTTCTCCGCGAGCAGGTCACGCTGGCCGAACGGCGCAGCCGCGGACGGGGTTGAGCGGGCCGGGCGAGCCATTAACAGCTCGTTAACCCGGAACTAACCTCGCCCCAGGAATTATTGCTAAAATCCTAAGAAATGTGGGGCAAACCCCTCAAAAGACGTCTCAAAGCGCGTCGCACCCGTCCCGAATTTACACTTTGTTTACCAGGAAGTCCGAAGGTTAACGCCGGCGGCGCATGTGGCGCTTGGCTGCCGGGCCGCGCTGTTCCGACTTCAGATCAGCACCAAGTCCGGCAAGCACGAGACGTCATCTGGGCCCGAACCCGCAAAAAACCTTGCGGGAACAACACTTGGACAGGCTCGTGCAATGGATGGTGCAGGACGCCTCGCTCGGTCGCTGAGATCGCTGGGGCCCCAAGCTGACCTGAAAGCCGCCGCAATTGGAGCGGCCGTGTTGCTGCGCGAGCGGTTGGGCCATCGTGCGCGCGTGCCGGCGAAGCATGTGATCGATCGCGCGCCGCCGAATCGGCTGGTGCTCCTTGTCGAGCGTTACCTTCCGAACCGCACCGGTATTGCGCTGACCGTGCTGATGCTGCTCGGCAGCACCGGCCTCGGCATCGTCAAGGGCGGCCATGTCGATGATTTCATGGCGGGGCTGAGCGATACCCGCAATGCGCTCGCCAATTCAGCCGGCTTCCGCATCACCACCGTGGCCATCAACGGCCGCAAGCAATTGAGCCAGGACGAGGTGCTCGCGATCGGCGGCGTCAGCGGTCGCTCCTCGCTGCTGTTCCTCGATGCCGAGACCGTGCGCGACAGGCTCAAGGCCAATCCATGGATCGCGGACGCGACCATCCTGAAGCTCTATCCCGGCCGGCTGCAGATCGACATCGTCGAGCGCACGGCGTTTGCGCTGTGGCAGCAGGACGGCCGGCTGGCGGTGATCGCGGAAGACGGCGCGGTGCTGGAGCCTTACATGTCGCGCCGTTTCGTGACGCTGCCGCTGGTGGTGGGGAAGGGCGCCGACCTCAAGGCCCGCGATTTCCTCGCGCTGCTCGACCGCTATCCGCAGGTCCGTTCCGTGACCAAGGCTGCGATCTTCGTCGGCGAACGCCGCTGGAATCTGCGCTTGAAGGATGGGCTGGATATCCGCCTGCCGGAGAACGATGTCGGCAATGCGCTGGCGCTCCTGAGCAAGCTCGACAAGGACGACCGGCTGTTCTCGCGCGACATCGTCGCCGTCGACATGCGCCTGCCGGACCGGCTCACCGTGCAATTGTCCGAAGACGCGGCCAAGGCCCGCGAAGAACTGTTCAAGGAGAAGAAACCCAAGAAAAAGGCCGGTGACGCATGACCGGCCTCGATCGCAACCAGACCCCGAAGACGCGCCCGGTCGATCACAAGCGCACCGCGCTGGTGGCTTCGCTCGATGTCGGCACTCATAAGGTCGCCTGCATGATCGCGCGGCTGAAGCCGTCGCCGCCCAGCGAAGCGCTGCGCGGCCGCACCCACGCGGTGGAACTGATCGGCTACAGCCAGATCCAGTCGCGCGGCGTCAAGGCCGGTGCGGTGGTCGATCTCGCCGAATGCGAGCAGACGGTGCGTCAGGCGGTGGCGCTGGCCGAGCGCATGGCCAAGGTTCGCGTCGAGTCGGTATTGCTGTCGGTTTCCGGCGGCCGGCTGCAGGGTCAGTTGGTCGAGGCCGCGGCCGACATTCGCGGCGGCTCGGTAACGCCAGACGACGTCATCCGGGTGACGTCCACCGGCATGCGTCACGCCACCGGCGAGGGACGCACCGTGCTGCACGCGCTCCCGGTCGGCTATGCGCTCGATGGCGTGAAGGGCGTCCGCGATCCCCGCGGCATGCTCGCGCGGCAGTTCGGCGTCGACATGCACGTGGTGACGGTGGATGCCACCGTGGCCCGCAACCTGATGCTGGTGGTCGAGCGCTGCCACCTTAACGTCGAGGCGATGGCGGCGAGTCCTTATGTCGCAGGCCTTTCGGTGCTGACGGACGACGAGGCCGATCTCGGCGCCGCCGTGGTCGAGATGGGGGCCGGTTCGACCACGATTGCGACCTATTCGGGCGGGCGCTTCGTTCATGCCTCAGGATTTGCACTCGGCGGGCATCACGTCACGATGGATCTTGCACGCGGCGTCGGCGCATGCATTGCGGATGCCGAGCGAATCAAGACTTTATACGGCACCGTGCTGACCGGCGGGTCCGACGCGCGCGAGCTCATGTCTGTTCCTTCCGCAGGGGAGGAGCACGATGGGCCGCAGATCGTCTCGCGCGCCACGATCGCGAACATCGTCCGGCATCGCGCCGAGGAGATTTTTGAAATGGTCCGGGACCGGCTCCGGGATTCTCCCTTTGCGGCAGAGCCGCGGGCGCGGGTCGTCTTGAGCGGCGGCGCCTCCCAGCTCACCGGCACGGTCGAACTCGCCGCCCGCATTCTCAACCGGCCGGTCCGGATCGGCCGTCCGCTCGGCTTCGGCCGGCTGCCCAGCGAGGCCAAGAGCGCCTCGTTCGCGGTGCCTGCGGGCCTGCTGGTCTATCCGCAATACGCTCATCTGGAACACGTCGAACCGCGGCATACGCGGCAGCTCAGGACAGGGACTGACGGCTATTTCGGAAAGGTCGGACGATGGCTTCGCGAGGGCTTCTGATGACCGGACCAGTAACCAAACGATTTTCACCAAATGTCGCGGCCGCCGGCCGAGGCGAACCAAAGCGCGCGTCGTAAGAGAGGCAACCATGGCACTCAATCTGACCCCCCCTGACATCAGCGAGTTGAAACCGCGGATTACCGTCTTCGGCGTCGGTGGAGCTGGCGGCAACGCCGTCAACAACATGATCACGGCCGGGCTGGTGGGCGTCGATTTCGTCGTCGCCAATACGGATGCGCAGGCGCTGACCATGTCGAAGGCGCAGCGCATCGTGCAAATGGGCACGCAGGTGACCCAGGGCCTCGGCGCGGGATCGCAGCCCGATGTCGGCGCGGCGGCGGCGCAGGAGGTGCTCGACGAACTCCGCGACCATCTCACCGGCGCCAACATGGTGTTCGTCACCGCCGGCATGGGCGGCGGCACCGGCACTGGTGCTGCCCCTGTCATTGCCAAGACCGCGCGCGAAATGGGCATCCTCACCGTCGGCGTGGTGACCAAGCCGTTCCATTTCGAGGGCGCGCGCCGCATGCGCACCGCCGAGTCCGGCATCGCCGAACTGCACAAGGTGGTCGACACCCTGCTGATCATCCCGAACCAGAACCTGTTCCGGGTAGCCAACGAAAAGACCACCTTCGCCGACGCCTTCGCGATGGCCGACCAGGTTCTCTATTCGGGCGTCGCCTGCATCACCGATCTCATGGTGAAGGAAGGCCTGATCAATCTCGACTTCGCCGACGTTCGCGCCGTGATGCGCGAGATGGGCAAGGCGATGATGGGAACCGGCGAGGCGACCGGCGACAAGCGCGCGCTGACCGCGGCCGAAGCTGCGATCGCCAATCCGCTGATCGACGATTCCTCGATGAAGGGGGCCCGCGGCCTGCTGATCTCGATCACCGGCGGCAAGGACATGACGCTGTTCGAAGTCGACGAAGCCGCGACGCGCATTCGCGAGGAAGTCGACCAGGACGCCAACATCATCGTCGGCGCCACCTTCGACGAGAACCTGGATGGCATCATCCGCGTTTCCGTCGTGGCCACCGGCATCGAGCAGGCGCAAATCGCGCGCAACCAGACCACAGCAGCGGCCGTAGCGACGCCCGCAGCGACCCCCGCAGCCGCGTCGCCGGACAATCGGCTGGCCGAACTGACCGCCCGCCTGCGCGCCGACAATGCCCGCCTGGCCGAACGCGCGCAGAAGCTCGAGCCGGCGGTTGCGCAGCAGGCA
>DATCXE010000436.1:0-12671 GCA_036565985.1 Bradyrhizobium sp. | reverse complement strand
CGAGGTGATCGGCAAACCTTTCTGGGAAACGCCGTGGTTTTCCGGCACCGAAGGTATGCGTGACGCCGTCCGCGAGGCCTTCTTCGCCGTGATGAAGGGTAAGGAAATCCGGACCGAGATGCGACTATCGCTGCCGATCGGCGAGCGCTATTTCGACTTCGCGATGCGCCCGCTGCGCGACCAGCACGGCGCGGTTATCGGCGCGGTTCCGGAAGCCGTCGATGTCACCGAGCGCCGCCAGGGCGAGGAAGCGCTGCGCCAGTCGCAGAAGATGGAAGCGGTCGGACAGTTGACCGGCGGCGTGGCGCACGATTTCAACAATCTCCTGACCATCATTCGTTCTGCGACCGACTTCCTGCGCCGCCGCGAATTGCCGGAAGATCGCCGCCGCCGCTACATCGACGCCATTTCCGACACCGTCGAGCGCGCCTCCAAGCTGACCGGACAATTGCTGGCGTTTGCCCGCAGGCAGCCGCTGAAGCCGCAGGTGTTCAATGTCGGCTCGCAGGTCGAGGCGGTGGTCCAGCTGATCCGCCCCCTCGTCGGCGGCCGGATCCGGATCGAGGTCGACATCGCCTGCCGCAATTGCTTTGCGAATGCCGACATCGCCCAGTTCGAGACCGCCCTGATCAATCTCGCCGTCAACGGCCGCGACGCCATGGACGGCGAAGGCCGGCTGACCTTCGGCGTGAGCAAGGTGAACGGCATTCCCGCCCTCCGCGCCCAGCCCGCCCGCAGCGGCGACTTCGTCGCCATCGCCATGACGGACACCGGCAGCGGCATTGCGCCGGAACTGATCGAGACGATCTTCGAACCGTTTTTCACGACCAAGGAAGTCGGCAAGGGAACCGGCCTCGGCCTCAGCCAGGCATTCGGCTTCGCCAGGCAATCCCACGGCGACGTCGCGGTCGCGAGCACGCCCGGCCGCGGCGCCACCTTCACGATCTATTTGCCCCAGGCTGCCGCGCCTGCGGACGCGATCGAAGCCGCCGCGGGTGGCAGCGAGCCGGCCACGCGGGGCCGCGGCTACCGCGTCCTCGTGGTCGAGGACAATGACGACGTCGGACAGTTCTCCACCGAACTATTGGAAGATCTCGGATACACGGTCCGCCGCGTCGCCAGCGCGGACGCAGCGCTTGCCATCCTCGCAAAGGACGAGTTCGCCGCCGACCTGGTGTTTTCAGACGTCATCATGCCCGGCATGAACGGCGTCGAGCTCGCCGGTCTCGTTCGCGAGCGCTACCCCGGCTTGCCCGTGGTGCTGACAAGCGGTTACAGCAACGCGCTGGCGGAAAGCGCGCACAGGGGCTTCGAGCTGATACAGAAACCCTATTCGGTGGAGCTGCTGTCGCGGATTCTCAGGAAGGCGATTTCCAAGGCGCGCCCGTAGCAGATTGCAGCATGGATCACGCCGCCGCCTCGGCGCCGGCCACGTCCGGTCCGAGCAGGTCGCGGATTTCGCTCGCCGGCCGCGCCGCGCTGAACAGGTAGCCCTGCATCTGCGTGCATCCCAGGTTCTGCACGGTCTCGCGCTGGTGCAGCGTCTCGACCCCTTCCGCCGTGGTGATCATGTTGCGGTCGGCTGCGATGCTGACCACCGCGCGGATGATCGAGGCCGACGAGGAATTGCGCGTCACTTCCTTGACGAACGAGCGGTCGATCTTGATCTTGTCGAACGGAAACCGCTGCAGATATTGCAGCGAAGAATAGCCGGTTCCGAAATCGTCGAGCGCGATGTGAATCCCGAGCGCGCGGAGCTGGTTCAACGCCACCAGCGCGGCGTCGTGATCCGCGATCAGCACCGCCTCGGTGATCTCCAGTTCCAGCCGCCGCGGATCGAGGCCGGTTTCGGCAAGCGCTGCGGCGACCTTGAACGGCAGCGTTTCCGACTTGAACTGGATCGGCGAGACGTTGACGGCGATGCGCACATGCGCCGGCCAGGTCGCAGCCTCCGCACAGGCGGTACGCAACACCCACTGCCCGATCTCCTCGATCAGGCCGGTTTCCTCGGCGACAGGCACGAAGTCGGCGGGCGAAACCATCCCGCGTACCGGGTGCCGCCAGCGCAACAAGGCCTCGCAGCCGATGACTTCATCGCTGCGCAGGTCGATCAGCGGCTGATAGTGAAGTTCGAACCCCCCGTTCGCCAGCGCCGCGCGCAGATCGGCCTCGAGTTCGCGGCGGCGATTGGCCTCCTGCTCCATCGACGGGTCGAAAAAGCGGTAGGTCCGGCGGCCCGCGGCTTTCGCCGCATACATCGCGAGGTCGGCATTCTTCAACAGATCGAACAGATCGGCGCCATCACGCGGCGCGATGGCGACGCCGATGCTGGCATCGCTGGCGAGCTGATGGCCATGGCAGTCGAACGGCGTCCGCAGCGCCTGGTAGATCCGCGCCACCAGCGCGTGGACATCCTCGGCGCACGCGATACCGTGCTGCAGGACAGCGAACTCATCGCCGCCGAGACGGGCGATGAAGTCTCCGCCCCGGGCCGACTGGCGCAACCGGTCCGCGACACCCTTGAGGAACTCGTCGCCGATCAGGTGTCCCAGCGTGTCGTTGATGCGTTTGAACTCGTCGATGTCGATGTAGAGGATCGCGAACTCGGCGCCCCTGGCGCGCAGCAGATCCTCGGCGTGGCGCTGGAACAGCGTCCGGTTCGGCAGGTTGGTCAACGCGTCATAGTGCGCGAGATGCTCGATCCTTGCCTGGACGCGGCGGACTTCGGTCACGTCTTCAATCGTGGTCGCCCAGCCGCCGTCCGGCGAGCGCTTGAAGATCAGCCTGATCGAGCGCCCGTCTGGCGTTGAAGTCACGCTGTCCTTGAGATCGATGCCGGGGTCGAGAAATTTGGCGCAGTAGGCCTCGACGTCGCCGACGAACGAGCCGAGTTGCTGGCGATGGGCGATGAGGTCGCGCAGGTGGCAGCCGGGTTTGACGATATCCGGCGACAGGCCGAACATGTCGATATATTGCCGGTTGCAGATCACGAGCCGGCCCTTGGCATCGAACAGCAGCAGGCCCTGGGTCATGTTGTCGATGGCGGTGTCGAGATGCCGGGTTTTCTCCGACAGCATGTATTGTGCGGCGGCATGCTGCTGGCGCAGCTTGCGCACGATCAGGAACACCATGCCGATCACGATGACGATCGCCAGGGCCGCGGCGAAGAACTGCAACCGGGTCTGGGAACGCCAGTCGGCCAGCACGGTCGACGTCCTGGTGGTGGCGACGACGACGATCGGAAAGTGCTCCAGCGACCTGACCGCGCCAACCTTGTCTTCCGACTGTTTCGAACTGATGAAGCGTCCGGAAACGTTGCCTTCCATCGCCAGCGCGCGCTGGAACACCGGCATGCCGGCGATATTGACGCCGACAAGCTTGTCGTCCTTCGGATAACGGGCCACGACGGTGCCGTCCCGATGAATCATCAGGATTGAGGTGTCGCTGTCCAGCGCCAGCGAACCGACAAAGTCCTCGAAGTGGGAAGGCTCGACGCCGCGGATAGTAAAGCCCATGATCTCGCCGTTGCGGCCGACGAGCTTTCGGGCAAAGATCATCGTCCAGACCTTGGTGACCTTGCTCACGACCGGCTCAAGGATCATGTCGGGCGTAGGCCTTCCCGACGTGAACTCGCGAAAGTAACGCCGATCCGTGATGGTGCCGTCGGGCACCGGCCACATTTCGGATGAGTTGATCAGGAAGCCCTTCGCGCTCCACAGGTTCAACGCGCCCACGGGAGGAAGCACCGCCAGTTTGGCGCGCAACATTTCATGCGCACTCAGTGTCGACATCTTCCGCTCGAACGCATCTGCGGTATCGATGCCGTCCGCCCGTATGGCGGCCAGAACGTCGTCATGAACGTGCTGCAGGTCGTTGAGCCGTTGATCGAAATGGCGCGACAGCAGCAGTGCGGTGTTGCTGAGGTCGCGCTCGGCCACCTTGAGTGCCCGCTCGCGGTACTGCAGGGCGAAATAGCCGGTGCCGAGCGTGATGGCGATGACGGCCGCCGCAGCGCCAAGGATGAGCCACTGGATCGCGCCGAGCTTCGTCCGCGACAGCGCTCGTCCAAGCGCCTGCGGCGGGCTTGCAAGCGCCTGCGGCAGGCTTGCAAGTGCCCGAAGCGGGCTTGCCGCAACCAGATATCCAGACCAACCGTTCAGCATTTCCACCGCCCCCACAGCCGCTTGTTGTAGGGGACACCACCCAAGGGCGCGTTAGCAAAGTGAGTTATCGGGTGGTTAAGCCGCGGGCGCGGAATCAGGCCGTTTCCGCCAGTTCAGCTTCCTTGAGGCTGCACTCGATCAACGCCCCCTCGATCGTGAATTCCGAGAACGGCGACAGTTCGGTCGCAGCCCGCAGCGGCGCAAAGAACTGCGAATCCCCCGGACTCTTCAGGAAGAAGCGGATGTGGCCCGCAGTCATCGTGTCCCGCGACAGCCATACGATGCCGGAGAACAGCGCCACCATCATCTGGGCGTATTGGCCGGCATCGGCGATGCCGAGGTCGTAGATCGGCGACACCACGATGAAGCGCGCGCGCAGGATGGGGTTCGGGAACTTGCTCATCATCAGGCGGCTGACCTGGCAGGCCGCATGAACCCGCTCGCCGTCGGAAAGGCAGTAGAGGTTGGGATTGTCGCCGTCCCTGGTCAGGGCGTCATAGGCGGAGAAACTCCCGGTGGAGAAGGTAGAAAAGTCCTCGCCGACGCTCTCGGCGTCCTTCTTCCACTGGCCCTTGATCGATCGCCAGGACCTGTCAGGGTCTCTCATCGGCAGGAGGCGCATGACTAACCGGGGGTTAAACAGAACTGATCCGGGAGCATTCTACACGCCGCCGCTAAACGTTTGCTTACGGCCGGAACCAGGCAAGCAGGTATTTGTACGTGCTTCGGATCGCGCTACTGTTGCAGGTGTCCTGACCGTGCGCAGCCGCAAACCCGGGCGCGCCCTGTTCGCATGGCACCTGATTGTCTTAGGGTTTTGAAAGAGTCATTGTTCGAAAGGTTTGAACCGTCTGAAGGTGGGGCCTCTCATGAAAGCTCGTCGATATCTCCCTGTTGTTCTGTCCCCTGTTCTACTGGTCTCCGCGTCGCTTCTGGCTGTCGACGGCCCGGGCGGCGGCCTGTTCGCCTCTCCGGCCCGGGCGGCGGGAGAAACGCCTCAGGACGTGCTCGCAGCGCAGATACGCCTGCAGGGCTTTGTGTGTGACAAGTCGCTCGGCGCGGTCCGGGACAAAAAGCGCTCGAAGCCGGACCATCCTGTATGGGTCCTGAGATGCAGTAACGCGACCTATCGCGTCAGCCGTGTCCCTGACATGGCCGCGAAAGTGGAGCCGCTTCAATAGCGTTTTGAAGCTTGTCAAACGAAAGCCCCGCCTGCGATCCCGGTGACGGGGCTGGCGAGGCTCTGTTCTCAGGTCGAAGACGCGCGGGTAACGGCGTTTACGCCGCCGCCTCGTAGTTGACCGCGGTTTCCGCAATCTTGGTCAGGGTCTCGTCGGTCTTTTTCTCCTCCGCAAGGGTCTGCTCGATAAGCTTTGCCGCCTGCGGATTGTTGAGTTTCGCCGCCCACGCCTTCAGGGTGCCGTAACGTGAAATCTCGTAATGTTCGACCGCCTGGGCCGCGGCCAGCAGGCCGGCGTCGAGGGCGGGCGCGTCGGCATACTCCTCCATGATCTCCTTGCCTTCATCGAGGATGCCTTCGATCGCATCGCACTTCTTGCCGCGCGCGGCTTTTCCCAGCAGTTCGAATATCTTTTCCAGCCGTTCGATCTGCACCTCGGTCTCGTCGTGGTGCTTCTCGAAAGCGGCCCGCAGTTTATCGGACTGGGCCGCCTTCGCCATTTTCGGCAGCGCCTTCAATATTTGCTTCTCGGCGTAGTAGATGTCCTTGAGTGTATCCAGAAACAGTTCATTGAGATCCTTGTCGGCCATCGGTGTCCTCCATTGTTGGTGGCTGACAATCGCGGATCGGGCGGAATTGTTCCTATCGGGCGTGCTGCCCGCATTCAGCCACGGGTCGCCGCAAGATCGATCAGTGCAATCCCGAGGTCCGCCCTTTTCCTTCGTCGAAGCGCGACCGGGACCTCGGTCAGGACCACCTCGAGGGTTGGCCTTACCGTGCCCGCCAGCAGATGTCCGCCGCGCGTCGAACCATCGGACAGACCGAGCACGATGTGGACATGAAGGCTGGGCTTTCCGTCATCGCCGACCGCGACGTCGCCGATCGCACTGAGAACCTCGCATTGTTCGTCGACTTCGATTTTCCGGTAGCTCTTCGAGGCGAAATCGAACCAGCCCACCGTCGCCCGTTCGAAGGCCCCGATCGCGGTCAGGGAGGCGGCGGAAATGCCCGCCTCCCCGGCAAAACGGGTAAGCGCCGCAAACGCCTCTTCAGCGGAATCCAGAACGACGACGTGAACCTGTGCCTGCTCTTCGGCGGCCACGAGCTTGCTCTTCATGGGAACCCTTGCAATTGCGGTCAGGCGGCGATGCGCCTGACATGCTGGCCCTTGCCTTCGCTACGCCGGCTTGCCCGGCGGGTCACCGCCCCGGTCGACGCGGCTCACGCGCTGGGCGCGCTCCCTGTCGCGAGGCTGCTCCTGTCCACGTTCGTCACGCATGATGCCCTGATCGTGGCCACCCGGGGGCAGTTCAGGCTCGTTCGCTTCGTGTGGTTGCGCCTCGGCCTTCCGTTGAAATCTGCTCATGTCGGCCCTCCTACCAACAATGAACGGCTTCAGGCGGCAATGTTTCCCCGTGGCCCCCTGAAACATCGACGGTTCGCCTGCCGCCCCCGCCGCGCCGTCGCCCTTGAGGCTGGTTCCATCAGGTGTAACAATCCCGTCGCAGAGCAAAACTAAACCGGGGCGCCGGTGGATCGCCGGAATGACCTCGTTGGGGGAGAAGGTGATGCGTCGCACCATCGTGTTGTTGTCCGCCGGTCTCGTAGCGCTGACCGCCAATGCGGCGTCCGCGCAAAACGCCACGCCGCGCAACCTCATCCTGTTCGTGCCGGACGGTTTGCGCGGGCGCATCGTGACGCCGCAGACCGCGCCTGCGATGGCCGAAGTTCGCGACAAGGGCGTCAACTTCAAGAACTCGCACTCGCTGTTTCCGACCTTCACCATGGCGAACGGTTCGGCCATGGCGAGCGGTCACTACCTCGGCGACACCGGCACCTTCAGCAACACGATCTATACCGGCTATTCGTCCGTGCCGGCCGGCGACACGGTCGTTCCCTTCATCGAGAACGACGCCGTGCTCGGCGACATCGACGCGCATTTCCACGGCGACTATTTGAACGAGGAAACCATCCTGAAGTTGGCCCGCGCAAGGGGCTTCTCCACCGCCGCCATCGGCAAGCTCGGCCCGACCTATCTTTTCGACCATACCGACGGCGGCAAGAATACGATCGTGATCGACGACTCCACCGGCGGCAAGAATGGCGTGCCGCTGTCCGACGAGATGAAGGACGCGCTGACCAGGGCCGGCCTCCCTCTGGTGACGACCCCGCGCGGGGAAAACGGCAAGGCCGGCGATGCCAGGACGCCGGGCACGACGACGGCGAATGTCGCGCAGCAGGCCTACATGGCCGATGTCGCGGCCAGGGTCGTGCTGCCGATGTTCAAGGCGCGCAACAAGCCGTTCGTGCTGGTGTATTGGTCGCGCGATCCCGACGGTAGCCAGCACAATACCGGCGACAGTCTCAATACCATCACCCCCGGCATCAACGGACCGACCTCGATGGCCGGCATCAAGAACGCCGATGACAACCTCGCCAGATTGCGCAAGGCGCTGGACGAGCTTGGCCTCGCCGCCTCGACCAACATCATCATCTCCTCCGATCACGGCTTCTCGACGATCTCGAAGGAGAGCAAGACCAGTCCATCGGCGAAAGTCTCCTACGAAGACACGCCGAAGGATTTCCTGCCCATGGGCTTCCTTGCGATCGACCTGGCGAAGGCGCTGAACCTGCCGCTGCACGATCCCAACAACAAGAATGCCCCCGTGGCCGACAACGCCCATCCGAAGGCCGGCAATGGCGTGCTCGGCAAGGATCCCACCAAGCCAGACGTGGTGGTCGCCACCAATGGCGGATCGGACCTGATCTATATCCCCGGCAAGGAGCGCAAGCTCGCGGACCGTATCATCAAGGCGCTGCTCGAGCAGGACTACGTCAGCGGCATCTTCGTCGACGACGAGTTCGGAAGCTTCCCGAGCACGCTGCCGATGTCGCAACTCGGCCTCAAGGGCAAGGCGGTCACGCCGCATCCGTCGATCGTGGTCAATTTCCGCTCCTGGTCGTCGGGCTGCGAGGAGCCGACCAATTGCTCGGTGCAGGTTGCCGACACGGTGCTGCGCCAGGGCCAGGGAATGCACGGCAGCTTCAGCCGCGGCGATACGCTGAACTTCACGGCGGCGATCGGACCCGACTTCAAACCGGGCTATGTCGACGTCCTGCCCGTCAGCAATGCCGATGTCGGCGCCACGGCTGCGAAGATCATGGGGCTGGTGCAGAAACCCAACGGCAAACTGATCGGTCGCGTCATGACCGAAGCCATGCCGAACGGCGTGACACCCAAGGCCTATGCCGGCACCGTGAAATCGAGGCCGGCGGCGAACGGCCTGCGCACGGTGCTGAATTTCCAGCGCGTCGGCACACAGCGCTATTTCGACGCCGCTGGATTTCCGGGCCGCACGCTCGGGCTGGATGCCGGAGACGGCAAACAAAAGACGGCGGGGAAGTCGTCGCACTAAGGCGCGGTCCAATCGAGCGCGGCTTTGCGATAGTCATGATACCGAAAAAACGCGCATCGGCCTGTCGTAACCCTTGATGGATAGTTCGCCTGCACTGGCGACCACGATGGACATCCCCACTGCTTCAGCGAGGACCGGATCAAGCAAAATCTGGGAGTCGGCAGCCAGGCCGCAAAGGCGCGACGCAAGGTTGATGACGCTACCGATCGCGGTGTAGTCGATGCGACCTTCGTAGCCCACGGTTCCAACCGTCGCGGGACCCATCGCAACACCTACGCCGAAACCTATTTTGTGCCCTGCGATCCGCCAGCCAATAATGAGCGCTTGAACGGCAGCCTGCATGTCGACAGCCAGACGTACACCCCGCAGGGCGGGTTCATCGCACTCAATCGGCGCATTGACCAGGACCATTAGTCCATCTCCGGCGAAGCCGGTAAGTGTCGCCTGGTGTCGGGTAATCACCGATCCCAGTGCCGAATAATATTCACCGAGCACACCCATGATGATCTCGGGCTCGGCATTGGCTGAAAACGCCGTAAAGCCCCGCAGATCGCCAAAGATGGCAACCACTTCGCGGCGCCGTCCTTCGAGCAATCCCTGGTTTCCCGTATCCTCGACAAGCTGTGCCACCTGAGGAGCCAGAAATCGCTTCAATCGATTGATGCGCTCGGACTTTTCCTTTGAGGCCGCAAGTTCTCCCGCCATATCGTTGAAACGGTTGGCCAGTTGTTCCAGTTCGTCACCACTGGACATATCGATGCGGTGCTCGAACTGGCCGGCGCCGATGCGTTCCACGCCGTCCTCAAGCTGACGGATGGGCCCGGACATTCGGTGGGCCAACCACCAGGCCAGAGATATCGCGAAGAGCGTGCCGACAATAAGCAACGCCAACGACCGCCATAGAGCGGCGCGAATTGGTGCGAAAGCTTCCGCAACCGGTTGCTGCGCGATCACAGTCCAATCAACACCTGTTGTTCTCGCCGAGGTGGCAATCGCCGACTTGCCATCTGCATCGCGTGTGACCACTGCGGTCCCGTTGGCGGCAGCGACCGCGGCCCGTAACGAGCCGAAGCCCTCGGAGGCGGCATGGCCGCGCAGCACCTGGCTGATATCAGGGTGGGCGACCAGCCGGCCTGAATCGTCGATTACGAAAGCATGTCCAGTCTCGCCGATCTTGATCGCCGCAATCACTTCCTGGATCAGTTTCAGGTTGATGTCGGCAACGGCTATTCCGGCGGCAGCGCGATTGCCGGCCACTGCGATGGTCATATAGGGCTCGGAATCACGCTCGTATCGCACGGGGCCGAACCAGACCTTGCTGGCGCGGGCGCCCTTTACTGCCGGGTCCGACGACGTGGAGCGGCCGACGCCCATCCGGTTCACTTCCTGTCGGGAAATGAAGGCGCGCTCTCTATCCATTTCATCGACCAAAGTGATCGACGATATCGCTGGCACCTGACGCAATAATCGCAAGGCATCGACGCGATGGCGCTCCTCGTCGCCAACCATCCAGGGCAGCTGGACGGCCCAGCCCAGCTGATCGCGAATGCCGTCTATGAAGGCCTGAATACGTTCGGTGGCCGAGCGCGATTCAGCCTGCAACAGCTCATTGAGGGCGGCGCGTTGTGCGCGGTAACCGAACCAGGCCTCGCTGGCCGCACCCAGCAACAGCGGGGCTGAAACGGCTGTGAGCAGCGTGACGAAGTATTTTACGAACAGCGAACTCCGCGGCCTTGAGGGGCGCTGCGGTTGATCGGTGCTCATGGGTCACCTCGGTCTTGCCTGGCTATCCCGCTCGGCCAGGCGATCCTGGATGTGGCATCTACAACTCTTGCAAGGCAGCAAGGGAATGTCGAGCCGGCCCGTCGAATGCCATTTCGGCTCTGGTCGAACGGAAAGTAAAGACCGCCGACGCGAGTTATGGTACGGCTTCGCCGGCCACACCCGGAAAATGAGCTTTTGGGGGATGTGATGCGGCGGCTGCAATTTGTTGCGCAACTCGGCGTTTCGCTCCTGATGGCGATCCCTGCCTACCCCCAATCTATCGAACCAAACATCGGCTTCATGAGCACGCGCTCCGCAAGCGATTCCAAGGGCGTCGTCGCGGCGTTCGTCAAAGGCCTGCAGGAAACCGGCTTCGACGAGGGCAGGAACGTCAGCATCCAATACAGGTTTGCAGGGGGTGCATTGGACCGCCTTCCCGAAATTGCCAACGATCTTGTGCGCTCTCGCGTCAAGGTTATTGTGGCGGCAGGCGGCGCCAATTCGGCGCTGGCGGCAAAGGCGGTCTCGGCCACCACACCCATCGTGTTCGTGATTGGAGCGGATCCGATAGAGCTGGGTTTGGCCGCAAGTCTTTCGCGCCCGGGAGGCAATGCCACGGGCTTGACGATTTTCTCCGCGGTATTGGGACCGAAGCGACTTGAGCTACTGCGCGAACTCGTTCCAAAGGCCGTCGTTTTCACGGCGCTGACCAACCCCAATACCCACGAGGGACGCGCCCAGGCATCGGATATGTCCGCGGCAGCTCAGAGCCTTGGCCTCAAGATTCACTTGCTGGAAGCAAGCAACCTGGAGGAAATCCAACGAGCATTCGCCACGCTTGCGCAGGTCAAGGCGGACGCCCTGCTGGTTGGAAGCGACCCGATCTTCGACGTGCACCGGGACCAGCTCGTCGCAATGGCGGCGGCGGCAGCCATCCCGGCTATCTTTCAGTTTCGAGATTATGCCGTCGCGGGCGGGCTAATGAGTTACGATCCGGATATTGCGGACGCATATCGACTGGCCGGCGTTTATGTCGGCAGGATATTGAAAGGTGCGAAGGTAGCTGATCTGCCGATACAGCAGCCAATCAAGTTCAGGCTCGCGATCAACCTCAAGACGGCGAAGGCCCTCGGGCTCGAGGTGCCTCCGGCGCTGCTTCTGTTGGCCGATGAGGTGATTGAATGAACGCGCGATTACCCGCTTGACGAAGCCCCGGTTACGAACGGCCGAAGTATCGTGACAATCAGAGGCCGGCCTTCATCCGACAACGTCCGAGACGGCAATGAAGCGACGCAAGTTTCTCTTTGGGCTGCTGACCGGGCTGATCGTGACCGGGGCACGTGCCCAGCATCGCGTGCGGATTTCCATACTTCACAGCGGTTTCCCAAACCGAACGCCGATCCATCAGCTCTTCGAAGCTCTGAGCAAGCTTGGGCTGGACAGCCGCACCGCGACCATCGATCTTTTGGGCGGTGAAGGAGATCCCAGGAGGCTGAATGCCCTTGTCGCACAGATCGGGATGCAAAAGCCGGACGTAGTCATTGCGATCACTTCGCCGGCGGTGGTCGCACTCAAGGAAGCCAAGCTGACGATCCCCGTTGTGTTCGCCTTCGTGCCTGACCCGGTCGGACTTGGAATAGTGGAAAGTCTCGCACAACCCGGGGGTAACTTCACCGGAGTGACCTATAGCGAGTCCGGACTTGCTGGAAAGCGGCTTGAGTTGCTTCTTGAGGCAATTACCGGGACAACAAAAATCGCTGTCTTCTGGAACCCTTCGTTTCCAGGACATGCTGACGCCCTGGAAAATACCCGCTCATCAGCCTTGGCGCGCGGCGTAGAAGTCTTTTCGCGCGAAATCAGGGGCCTGGAGGAACTGGAGCCGGCGTTCGACGATGCCATTCGCGAGAAAGCGCAGGCTGCGGTCTTCATGGCCGACAACGTAATGTTCGGAAACCGGAAGCGGGTTGCAGAGCTTGCGATCAAACAACGCCTTCCGACCATTCATTCCTTTCCTTCGGAGGTGGAGGACGGCGGCCTGATGTTTTTTGGGCCCAGTAACGGCGAGAACTACCGGCGCGCAGCTGCGTTGACCGAAAGAATTCTCAAGGGCAAGCGCCCGGGCGAACTTCCCGTCGAAAGGCCTACCAA
>DATCXE010000421.1:0-14006 GCA_036565985.1 Bradyrhizobium sp. | reverse complement strand
CGATACGATTCCGGAAAAGCCGACCGAGCGCTGCGCCGCCCAATCAACCATGCCCGCGGCGATGGCGCCGGATTGCGAGATCAGCGCCAGATTTCCTGCCGCCGGCATATGCGCGGAAAAGCTCGCGTTGAGGCTGACGCCAGGCATCATGATGCCGAGGCAATTGGGACCGATCAGCCGCATGCCGTATTTCTGTGCAGCCTGTTCCGCCGCGTCCGCCAGCGAACCCGGACCATGGCCGAGCCCGGCACTGACGATGACCGCCCCCGCAGCGCCGCGACGGCCTGCTTCATCGATGAGCCCGGCGATCAACTGGGCCGGTGCGGTGACGACGACCAGCTCGGGTGCAAAGGCAAGTTCCCGGAGGCTGCCAACGGCTGCGACACCATCGATCTCGGGATAGCGCGGATTGACGAGACCGAACTCGCCCTTGAACTGGGCCTTGCGAATATTGTCCAGAATGGCGCGGCCGACCGAGCCATGGCGCGGACTGGCGCCGATCAAGGCGACGGAACGCGGCGAAAGCAGGTTTTTCAGGCGATAGGTCGACATCGGTGAGCAACCCCCTGTAGTTCGCGGTTCCCTGTGAAGCTATCCCACGCAATGTGTTTTTGGCGCGGCATGATAGCCGGGCACCCTCTCGGACCGATGATAGAACCTGGATTTGAACGGTGAAGTCAGTGGCGCACGTAGTCGCCGGGCGCGTCGGGCAAGTTGCCCTCGTCGAATTTTTTGCCCATGCGCGGCGGTTCGGATGGCTCGTCGGATCGCGCGGCCAGCCACTTCGTCCATTCCTGCCACCACGACCCTTCGACCGATGGCACCGTCCTGAGCCATTCGTCGGGACCGGTATAGGTCGCGTCCGCCACCTCTGTCCTTACCCGATAGGAGTGGTCCGGCTCGCCGGGAGGCGCCACGATTCCCGCATTATGTCCGCCGCTGGTGAGAAGGAAGGTCACGTCGGCGTCGACCTGATAATGAATCTTGTAGACGGATTTCCACGGAGCGACGTGATCGCGAACGGTTCCGACCACGAACATCGGCGTGCGAATATCCGACAGCGAAACCGGCTTTCCCTCGACGAGGTACCGGCCGCCGGCGAGGTCGTTGTTGAGAAACAGCCTGCGGAGATATTCCGAGTGCATCCGGTATGGCAGGCGGGTGGCATCCGCGTTCCAGGCCATCAGGTCGCTGCGCGCTGTCCGCTCTCCCATCAAATAGTCATGGGTGAGCCGCGACCAGATCAGGTCGTTGGAGCGCAACAGCTGAAACGCACCCGCCATCTGCGTGGTGTCGAGCACGCCGCGTTCCCACATCATGTCCTCGAGGAAGGCAACCTGGCTCTCGTTGATGAACAGCGTCAGTTCGCCGGCCTCGGTGAAGTCGGTTTGCGCGGCAAGCAGGCTTATCGACCTCAGGCGGTTGTCGCCGTCCCGCGCCATGGTCGCGGCTGCTATCGACAGCAGTGTTCCGCCCAGGCAATAGCCCAGAGCATGAACCTGGCGATCGGGCGCGATCTCGTTGATCGCATCGAGCGCGGCCTCGACGCCCAGCGTTCGATAATCATCGAAGCCGATCTCACGGTCGGCCGCGTCCGGATTTCGCCACGAGATCATGAAGACGGTGAAGCCTTCGCCCGTAAGATACCTCACCAGCGAATTCTCCGGCGACAGGTCAAGGATGTAGTACTTCATGATCCAGGCAGGCACGACCAGGATCGGTTCCGGGTGAGCCTTTGCGGTAGCCGGATAGTACTGGATCAGTTCGATCAGATCGTTGCGGAACACGACCTTGCCACGCGACGTCGCGACCGTTTCGCCGACGACGAAATCTCCGCTCTTGACCGGCGCAAGCCCCGCCGACAGCAGTTGGAGCCAGTCGTTGCAGAAATTTCGCCAGCCCCGAACAAGGTTCTCGCCGCCGCTCTCGAACGATTTTTGGAGCACCTCCGGATTGGTCGCGGCAAAATTGGAGGGCGACAGCACGTCCAGAAGCTGCCGGACAGAAAACTCGACGATCGCTTCGTTCTGCTTCGATACGCCACGCATGCCCGTGGTGGCGTCGTGCCACCATTGCTGACCGAGCAGAAACGCCTGCGCCATCAGATTGAAAACTGGCTGCTCCCACTCCGGCCCGGCGAAGCGCCTGTCCTGTGCTTGCGGCTTGATCAGCGACCACGGTGCCTGCCCGGGCGAATAGACGTTCTGCGCGGCGTCAAACAATCGCTTCGCTCCGATCAGGGCGTCCTGCGCATTCTCGATCTGTCGCTGTGGCGCCGCAACGAGATGCGAAAGCCAGTCCCCATAGGCCAGCAGCAGCGCCGCCGGGGAAATGCCGCCCGTGAAACGTGCCAACATCGCATGAAAGGCACGATCGGCCTGATAGGTCTCACCGGCGCCCTGTGTTACCGGCGCGGTTGGCTGTTCCGTCGGCACGGCAGATTGCCGCCCGCCCTGGTCGACGGCACGGGCTCGAAGCGGCAAGACGGTCACTTCCGCCGTCGGCATTGTCGATTTCGGTTGCATGGCATCTGGCGGATCGGTTCAGCGACGGCCGTGGATCAGGTTCGATGTCGTGGCGATCATCCGCTCGCCATGCCTGAACAGCCGTTCGGAGTCGCGACGAAGGAAATCGAGCTGATGCTGTCCGCATTCCTCACACATCGTCTTGACGTCCTTGACAGAATGAGCGCCTGCCATCTTCGTCACGAACTCGGTCAAAAGCTGGGTTTCGGTGCGGGTTCGTTCCAGCATTTCGTCGGTGAAGAAGATGAATTCCTCGAACAGGATCTTCTGTGCGCCGAACAGGAACTCCAGGGCGCTCTGGTTCAATCTGTTGGCTTCGGCCTCCCCATCGGCAACTGGCTGGGAGGAATAGGATACGGCTCGTTCAGATCGCTCTGCCATGAGAATTTCCCTCCGATTTCAAGACATTCGGGAAACGATACCGACTGGTGTCGACCGCACATTGAGATGCATCAAAACGGCGGGATGGCACTTACCCCTCGCCGCCTGGAACCATCACCGGCCCGTGCCCGTGGCTGGCTCAAACAGTACGCGAACGTTAAACAGCGACTGGTCGGGTGTACCCGAGGCGTCGACCATGTGCCAATCCACTGCGCCGATGGCCAGGGTTTCCTGCATCAAGGCAACATCCCGGGTCGCATCCGAGGCATCATTCTTGCGCTGCCCGATCCGGGCCAGCCGGGTCGCCAGGTCGGCAGTCAGGAATAGACCGACGAAGCGCGCGCCGTGTTTGTGCGCCAGGCCGGCCAGCCCTGTCCGCTCCACCTCCCTCAGGAAGGCTGCATCGAGCACGACGGAGCAGCCCTGGAGGAGAACACGCTCTGCGGCATTCGAAAGCGTATCATACACCCTTGCCGTGACATCGGGCTGATATGCTGCCTCGGGCAGCGCGGTGGTTTCACCCACGCCAAAAAGCCGCTTGCGAACGACATCGGAGCGCACGATCAGCGCGCCGGGCGGCGGCTCGATCAGACCCGCCAGCCCGCGGGCGAGCACCGACTTTCCGGTCCCCGACAGGCCGCCGATCGCAACCAGCGTCGGCGGCGGCGGCACAATGAGGCGTCTGGCCAGCTCGAAATAGCGCATGGCTTCCTGCAATGCCGCTTGGCCATCCCCCGCATGCTCGCTCTTGGTGAACAGCACATGCGCCCGGATCGCTGCCCGCAACGACAGGAACAGCGGCAACAGGCCGATGCCATCGATATCTTCATCCCTTGCTTCCGCCAGGTAGCGGTTGAACACCGCATTTGCCGCCTCAGCCTGATTGAAGTGGATCAGGTCCATCAGCGTAAACGCCAGATCGTAGAGGATATCCGTGGTGGCGATCACAGGATCGAATTCGATGGCGTCGAACAATAGCGGCCGGCCCTCCACCAGCGCGATGTTGGCCAGATGCAGATCGCCGTGGCAACGCCGCACGAACCCTTGTGCTGCCCGCCGCCTGAGCAGGTCCCGATGTCTCGTCAGAAAGTCGCGGCTTGCGGCATCCAGCTGATCGATGGCGGCAGCGTCAACGCCGCGCACGGCGCGAAATTTTGCGGTGTTGCGGTCGATCAGCGTCGGAACCGAAGCCAGCCAGGATTCGCCGTCGGCGCGGGGCGCATTCCCATGGGATCGGGAAACCGCGTCCGCAATGGCGATTGCCAGCGACGCATCGACCGTCCCGGTCGCCGCGAGACGGTCGAGCGACTTCTCCTCGTCGAACCGCATCATTTCGACTGCCCATTCGACCGGGGTCCCCGCGCCGTCGATTTCAAGGACTCCATCGGAATTGCGCGTGATGGCGACGACGCGTCGGTAAAGTTCCGGCGCGTTGCCGGCATTGACTTTCAGTTCCTCCTCGCAGGCGCGCTTCCGCTTCTCCAGCGTCGAATAATCGAGGAATGGCAGCCGAACGGCCCGCTTGATCTTCAGTGCGCGGTCGCCGCCAAGAAATACCATGGAGGCGTGGGTATCGATGCGCTTGCCACCCCTTGCCGCACCGAAGCTGGAGCCATCGAGAAAATCGAGCACACTTTGCTGGTCGGGCTCGGCCGCCATGGTTCCGGCGTGCGACGGCTGTCCGGTCATGGCTGCAGCACGGCAGCGCCGGTGATCAGCCCGGCGCGCAACTTCGAAAGGACTTCGTTTGCCTCCCGCAGCGGAAACACGCTGGTATGCGTCCTGATGCCCGCTTGCGCCGCGACGTCCAGGAAATCGATCCCGTCGTTGCGTGTGAGGTTGGCGACCGAAAGCAGCTGCCGCTCGCCCCAGAGGATTTGGTACGGGAACGAGGGAATATCCGACATGTGAATGCCGGCGCAGACCACGCGCCCACCCTTGCGCACGGCTCGCAACGCCAACGGAACGAGAGCGCCGACCGGCGCGTAGATGATGGCCGCGTCGAGCGGAACCGGTGGCTGGTCTTCCGCGGAGCCAGCCCATTCTGCTCCCAGCGATTTGGCGAGACCCTGCGCCTCGATATCGCCTGCGCGTGTGAACGCATAGACGGACCGGCCCTGCCAGCGGGCCACCTGCGCAATGATATGCCCGGCTGCGCCGAAGCCGAAGATGCCGAGATGCTTTCCATCCCCCGCCATGACAAGCGAGCGCCAGCCGATCAGGCCTGCGCAAAGCAGCGGCGCGACCGCGACGTCGTCGCCGGCTTCGCCGAGCGGAAAGCAATAGCGCGCGTCCGCAACGAGATGCGTCGCAAAGCCGCCGTCTCGGGTGTAGCCGGTGAAGCGCGGACGGTCGCACAAATTCTCCTGGCCGCCCCGGCAATACGAACATTCGCCGCAGGTGTAGCCGAGCCAGGGAACACCGACCCGTTCGCCGATCGTCAGGTTCATGACACCGGCGCCAAGCGCATCCACCCGGCCCACCACTTCATGACCGGGAACGATCGGATAGGCGATGTCGGGCAATTCACCGTCGACGACATGCAAGTCGGTGCGGCACACGCCGCAGGCGCTGACCCTGACGCGCACGTCGCCAGGCCCGGGCGCCGGATCCTCCCGCGGTTCGAACCGGAGCGGCGCTCCGGGCGCCGTCAGAACCATGGCGTGCATGCGGCTAATGTCCTCAAGCGGGCGTATGCAATCTATCCGAGACGTGGTGGCGGAAGTTTGATCCTCGTCAATCGAGCCCGGTCGAACTCGCTCTAACATCGCCATGTCGGCAGCGCTGCGCCAGGCCGCGGCGCGCCATCGTGTCCAGTTGCATGGAACAGGAGACCGTCAAAATGCGCGCCCATCAGATCATGACCCGCTCCGTTGTCACCGTTGCGCCGGACGCCACCATCCTCGAAGCTGCCAACACCATGTTGCAGCACCATGTCAGCGGGCTTCCGGTGATCGATGCTGCCGGCAAGCTCGCGGGCATCGTCTCGGAAGGCGACTTCATTCGTCGTGGCGAGATCGGTACGCAGCGCAAGCGCAGCCGCTGGCTCAGCTTTCTGATGGGCACCGGCGCAACCCAGTATGTTCGGGAGCACGGCCGCAAGGTCTCCGAGGTCATGACCCGGGATCCGTTCACCATTGCCGAGGATGCGACGCTGGAGGAAATCGTCAATGCGATGGAAGCCAATGGCGTCAAGCGCCTGCCGGTGATGCGCGACGGCAAACTGGTGGGGATCGTTTCGCGCGCCAACCTGCTGCACGCGGTTGCAAGCCTCGCCCGCGAGATTCCCGATCCAACGGCCGATGACGACCACATTCGCAGCCGGGTGATCCGGGCGATCGAGAAGAACGACTGGAGTCCGTTCGGCCTCAACGTCATCGTGCGCGACGGCATCGTCCATCTCAGCGGCGTGATCACCGACGAGGATTGCCGTCGGGCGGCCATGGTGGCCGCAGAAAACGTTTCCGGCGTGAAGAAGGTCCACGACCATCTATGCTGGCTCGACGCCATGTCCGGGATGTATCTGGAGTCGCCCGAAGACGTCGAAATGACGAAGAGCGGCTAGGCGCGCAGCGACGTCTCCGATGATGCGGCTGCGGCTTACCCGTGGGCTGTGTCCGTCAGTGCGCGCATGATGTCTTCGCGCGCGATGATTCCCACAAGCCGGTGTTGGGCATCCAGCACGGGGACACTCTTCATCCGGTGATCCACCATCAGCTGCAACACCCGGGTCAACTTGGTCGCCGGATCGACATAGATGAACTCCGGCGTCATGACATCGGCCACCGTCCGGGACAACAGGTCGTCATAAGCGGGAACCATGCGGCCCGGATTGAACGCGAAGCATTTGAGAAAGTCGAAATTGCTCACCACCCCGACGATGTCCTCGCCCTCGCGGACCGGATAATAGTTGAAGCCATCCTCGTCGAACATTTTCTGCAGTTCGCGCATGGTGGTGTCGCGCATGACCGTCTTCACGGTGCGCGTCATGAATTGGCCGGCGGTGGCTTCAAGAAATCTATGCACGGCGAGCCCTCATCATCGTCCGGTTCTCAGCGCGACAGAAACGCGCAGCGGCGCGATTCGGTTGCAAGATGGTGCGTAACGCCACCGAGCACCCATTCGCGGAAACGCGAGTGGCCGTAGGCCCCGGCGATCACGGCGCCGGCGCCGATATTGGCGGCGATCTTGTCGAGTAGTTCGCTGACCCCTACCCCTGCGGGCTTTTCGGGAACGTTCGTGTTGGCCGTGATGCCGTGGCTGCGCAGCCACGCTGCCACGTCGGCAACCCGCGACATCGCATCGGCGCGATCGGTGTCCTGCTCGGGAATTTCAGCGATCGTGACTTCCTTTGCCGCCGCCAGGATCGGCAACGCATCGAACACCGCCCGGCGCGCTTCGCGCACGTCCTTCCAGGCGACCAGAACGCTTCTCAAATCCAGCCACTGCACGGCTGATGGCACCACAATGAGCGGACGGCCTGCCTGCATCACCAGATCGCTCGGATCCGGAGCCGCGTAGGGATCGACCATGGTTCCCGTTCGTGCGCCGACCACGATGATATCGGCGGCCCTCGCCTGCTGCAGCATGTATGGCACCGGCAGCGCGCGTACGGAGCGCCACTCCACCGAAGCAGCGCGCTTTCCGACCGCGGCGCGAAACTCCTGCTCGAGCTTCGACAATTCCGTCCGGACGGCGGCCGCCTCCTCATCGAGCAGCTTTTGCGCAAACTCGCCATCCGCGAAATACATCGGCGGCCTGAGGTCCGAAGCAGCAACGCCGACGATGCGCGCCCCGAATCGCTCCGCAAGATCGCCGGCCACCCTGAGGCAGGCATCGTTTGGCCGGTCCAACGCCAGGCTCACCATGACAGTTTTGTAGTCCATCACCTGCTCCACGTCCTGGCGCGAAATATCTTACGAGCGCCCGATCCATAACGGGGCATCCTAGCGATCCGCAGCGGATCGAAACTGACCTAGATCAAGGGCTTTCGGTTCGTACAGATGCAGCATCCGCGACGCGCGCCACGTCGCCAAAATTCGTGAGATTTTCTTTCTGTTTCAATGCGATAGGTGCTAGTAACAAATTTCGTCGAGGTTCCAGTCGCCGGCCGACTGGATGCGATATCCGGGATGTAAGAAGGCTTTCGAAAGCAAGCATGATTGACGCCGACCGACCGCTCCGGAATCAGGATCCGCTCGACGAGAATGTACGCAGCGGGGCCGAGCGCTCGGGCGTCGGCACCTGGGATCTGGATTTCTCGACCCGGAAGCTGGACTGGTCCAACACCACCCGAACGCTTTTCGGCGTAGCACCCGATACGCCTGTCGACTACGAACTCTTCCTCTCCCTGCTGGAGCCGCACGATCGCGATCGCACCGAAGCGGCCCTCAAGCAGTCGATCGACACCGGGTGCAATTTCGACGCCCAGTACCGGCTACCCCGGTCGGAGGAGGGCCATTGGGTGCGCGCGCTCGGTGCCGTCATCAACGGCTCCGATGGTGCGCCTGCGCGGCTCAGCGGCGTCGTGATCGATATCGACCATGAGAAGCGCCTCGAGGACGCGGTCAGGATCCGCGAGGGGCATTTTCGCTCGATCCTGGATACGGTCCCCGATGCGATGATCGTGATCGACGAGCATGGCATCATGCAGTTCTTCTCCAGCGCCGCCGAGCGCCAGTTCGGCTACACCGAGCCCGAGGCGATCGGAAGAAATATCAGCGAGTTGATGCCGGAGCCGGATCGCAGCCGCCATGACGGCTACCTCGCCCGCTACCTGAAGACCGGTGAACGACACATCATCGGCATCGGCCGTATCGTGACCGGCATGCGCAGGGACGGCACCACGTTTCCGATGCATCTGACCATCGGCGAGATGCAGTCAGGTGGAAAGCCGTACTTTACGGGCTTTGTCCGCGACCTCACGGAGCAGCAGCAAACCCAGGCACGGTTGCAGGAACTGCAATCCGAACTGGTCCACGTCTCCCGCCTCACCGCGATGGGCGAGATGGCATCCGCCCTCGCCCACGAACTCAATCAGCCGCTGTCGGCGATCAGCAACTATATGAAGGGATCGCGCCGCCTGCTGGCTGGCAGCACCGATGCGAACGCGCCGAAGATCGAAGCCGCTCTCGATCGCGCCGCAGAGCAGGCGATCCGCGCCGGCGACATCATCAGGCGATTGCGCAACTTCGTCGCGCGCGACGCGTCCGAGAAGCGCGTGGAGAGTCTTTCGAAGATGGTCGAAGAGGCCGGCGCCCTCGGGCTCACCGGCGCCAGGGAACAGGGCGTGTTCCTGCGCTTCAACCTGGATCCGTCGTGCGATCTGGTGATTGCCGACAGGGTCCAGATTCAGCAGGTCCTGGTCAACCTGTTCCGCAACGCGCTGGAGGCGATGGCGCCTTCGACGCATCGCGAACTGAAAGCCTCAAACACCAGGGCCGCAGATGACATGATCGAAATAGCCGTTTCGGACACCGGGTCCGGTTTTACCGGCGATGACCTTGCAAACCTGTTCCAGCCATTTTTCACCACCAAGGAAACCGGCATGGGCGTCGGTCTCTCGATCAGCCGAACGATCATCGAAACGCATGGCGGCCGGATGTGGGCTGAAACGAACGAGTCCGGCGGCGCCACGTTCCGCTTCACCCTGCCCGCTGCGCCTGCCAAGGATCTGATCGATGTCGCAGGATAAGAACGTCTATGTCATCGACGATGATCCGGCGATGCGCGACTCGCTGGATTTTCTGCTGGGCTCGGCCGGCTTCGAGGTGCGCGTGTTCGATTCCGCCCAGGTTTTTCTGGACGAGCTTGCAAAGCTCGATCCCGGCTGCGTGGTGACGGACGTGCGCATGCCCGGCATCAATGGGATGGAGTTGCTGCGTCGGATAAATTCGGGCCCGCGAAAGCTTCCCGTGATCGTCATGACCGGTCATGGCGACGTGCCGCTGGCCGTCGAAGCGATGAAACTGGGCGCGCTCGATTTTCTCGAAAAGCCATTCGAGGATGAGCGGCTGATCGGAATGATCGAGACCGCGCTTTCGGAGCAGCAGAACGACTCGAAAAACGATGCGGCCTCGGCCGATATGGCGGCGCGGGTGGCAAGCCTCACCCAGCGCGAGCGCCAGGTGATGCAGGGGCTGGTGACGGGGCAATCGAACAAGGCGATTGCGAGGGAGTACGATATCAGTCCCCGCACGGTCGAGGTCTACCGGGCGAACGTCATGACCAAGATGCAGGCCGGCAACCTCTCTGAGCTGGTCCGGTTCGCGATCCGGGCTGGAATCGTCGAAGATTGAGCCAAGTCAATTCGGCATCAGGCAAACCGGCTAATTTGTCCGGATGATTGGCGCCCAAGACAGCCCTGACGGTGAAGGCGGGACAGGCTCTCCGCCCAGAAAAACGATGATCTATGTCGTGGATGACGACTACGACGTCCGGACATCCCTGCGATTTCTCCTGGAGACCGAAGGGTTCGACGTCCGAACCTTCCGCAGCGGAACGGCCTTGCTTGGCTCCTCCACCCGGCATCGGGCGGATTGCCTTGTCGTGGACTACAAGATGGCCGAGATCGACGGTCTGGAACTGGCCCAGCGGCTGCGGCGCCTCGACGTCTCGACACCGATCGTCTTGATCACGGGGTATCCGGACGAAAACATCTCGGCCAAGGCCAGTTCAGCCGGGGTCCGTCAGGTGCTGTTGAAGCCAAATCTGGAGGAAAATCTGGTCGAATGCGTTCGAAACGCGATCGATGCGCGCCGGCCTTGAAACTCCGGCCCGGTCAACTCCGTAAGACACCGTAAGGGGGTGCCCTTAGGATATCGACCGAAATATCGGGCCGCACCAATCCTGCGTAGACCAAGCCATCCCGCATCGAGGAGATGGCAAATGCTTACCCAGACGATCACCGCCCCGTCAGTCCCGGCAGCCAAGGGTTTTCGCGGCTCCCGCCCACAGACGGCCCCCGCCATCGACCAGTTCGGCCTGATCGCCAGCTGTACGGGCGTGATCGCGACCGAGTATTCCTACCGGAAGGATGAGGAGATCTACGGCGAAGGCGAGCCCACCGAATACGTCTATCAGGTGATCCGTGGTGCCGTTCGCACCTACAAGCTTCTGAATGACGGGCGCCGCCAGATCGGCGCGTTTCTTCTGCCGGGTGACGTGTTCGGCCTCGATTCCGGACCGGCCCATCGCCTGACCGCCGAGGCCATCGTCGACACCACCGTCCGGCTGGTCAAGCGACACAATCTCGAAGCCGCTGCAGGAACGAATGTAAAGGTTGCCCACAATCTCTGGACCATGACTGCCAGCGAACTCCGGCATGCCGAAGATCACATGCTGCTTCTCGGCCGCAAGACCGCGATGGAAAAAGTTGCCACCTTCCTGCTGGAGATGGATCGCAGGCTCGCCAAGGCCGGCATGATGGCGCTACCGATGTGCCGCCGCGACATCGGCGATTATCTCGGGCTGACGCTGGAGACCGTGTCGCGGACACTTTCACAGCTCAGCGACCAGGGCGTCCTGGTGTTTTCGAGCGCCCGCCAGATCGTGCTGCGCAATCGCCAGCGGCTGGCCGACATGGACGCCTGAGCAAACCGCGACCGGATGCCGGAGGGCAACAAGATGAACACTTACCGCGTCTCCTTCTACAAGGATCTCCTGAATTCGGACGGCCATAGTTTCAAGTGCCTCCAGCGCCAGGTCGACGTCCAGTCGGACGGCCCCTCGCGGGCGCTGGTGCTGGCGGAACGGATGGTCGACAACGAGCGCCTGAACGCCGACTGTGTCGAGGTGATGCACCTGGCGGACGACCATCGCGAGTTCGCAAACCCGTCAAGTCACTCATCTCCGCCCTGCAAGCACACGTGGAGCCGCGTCACCTGACAAGCTGCAGCAACAGGGATCGGCTCTCTGGTTGGCGGCCGGCGCCCGTGGTCATCAGAACCGCCGCGGCGACCAGAACGCTACCGAATACGCCGCGGCAAATCCGAGAAATGCCGCAGCCCAGGCGATACCGGAAACAGTGAGCAGCGCCTGGGTGTGATCGACCTCCAGCGCCGCGCAGACCCTTGCCAGAGCGGCGATGACGACCGACGCATAGATCAGATGCGTCGCCACGGACGCCTCCAGCTGCCGCCCGGTGTGACCCAGCGTGGCCCGGCTCATCACCGCGAGCGTCATGGTGCCGATCGCGCCGCCCGTCCAGGCGTGGATCCCGGCACCCGGCGCAATCAGATCGAACGCCGAGAATGCGGAGAGGATGAACCCGGCCGGGATGAAGGCATAGGCGACGTGCAGGATCAGCACCAGGCGGTCCGCGAACGTGCGGTAGCCGGTCCAGCGCACCAGGCGGACGATGTGCATCAATCCGCATGCCAGCAGCAGTCCCCCGGTGCTACGGTCCAGCGGTCGTGCCACCCACAGCGAGAGTGCGAGCACGGTAAAGGCTATCGTCACGGCATCGAAGCGGCCAAATGGCGATGGCATTTTGCCCGGTCCCTGCCGCGCCAGCCAGTTGCGGGTGAAACTTGGAATGATACGCCCGCCGATCAGCGCGATCAGCACGATCACCATGGCGATACCGCCACGGGTTGCGTATTCCGCCAGCCCTGTAAAATGCGCCTCCAGGTGAAACGCGAGGTTTCCGGCTGCGAGCAGGCTCACAATGACGACGATCTTGAGGTTGCCCCACTTCCTGCCGGCAATGATCTCGCGCGCGGCTGCAGCCGCAAGCAGGATCAGGAACAGCGAATCGATCGCCGCCGCCGGGGCCCAGCCGATCCACGCCGAAACGCAGACGGCAACTCGTCCCGCAACCCAGGCAAAGAACAGCAGCACCAGCGGCCTGCCCTGCAGCGGCAGCCTTCCTGTCCAGTTTGGCACGGCCGTCAGCAGGAAGCCGGCGACGACAGCGGCGATGTATCCAAACAGCATCTCGTGGACATGCCAGTCCCGCGGTGCGAACGCCGTGCCGAGTTGCAGTTTTCCGTAGAAGGCCGGCAACCACACCAGGATCGTGGCGCCAGCATAAAGCGACCCGAAGAAGAAGAATGGCCGGAAGCCGTACGAGAACAGCGCTGGCCCCCGGTAATCTTTCAAACGCGCGATGGACATGATGTCACTCTTGCCTTGGATCCTGCTTCAAACTCTATCCTAGCTGCGCCAGCCATCGCTTCTTTGTCCCGGCGCAAAGACCGCGGCCATCGCGAACTGTATGCAGGAAAAATCCAGCAAAAGGAGATGGCGATGCGGATATTTGAACGGATAAGGCAAAACTTCGGGTTCCTGCCGGCCGAACTTCAGAAGGAAGCCAGGAGAGCGCGCGAACAGGCCGACGTGGCCGCCGCAACGGCCTATGTCCCCGACGCGACCGATGGCATGTGCTGCGGGCATTGCGCGGGCGAGGCGGAAGGACACATTGCAAAATCGCCGACCGCACACTGAAAACAGGAAGAGCGGCCCGGCGGGCCGCTCTTTTTCCCTGGTCAGACGGTCTACTTCGCAGCCGTCCTGTTGGCGGCGAGCCTTTCGAACAAGGTGGCGAAGACCTGCTTGGCCTTTCCGGCCTGGGGGATCGCCTTCGCCTGCTCCTCATTGGCGGGAGTCCCCACCACGACCAACGCCACCATGCCCATGCCGTAGTGCGGCGTGCATTTGACGCCATAGATGCCGGCCTGGTCGAACTTCACGGCGACATCCTCGCCCATCTTGCCGACGAAGGTCGTTCCACCGTCCGGGAGCATGCCCTTGATGGTTTCGGCATTGTGGCCCTTGTCGGTCGACACGAACTTGACGGTATCGCCCGGCGCGACCTTGATCAGGGCCGGTTCGAACACCATCAGGCCCTCCGCCCCCTTGTTGAGCATCTTGACCTCGACCTCGGCCGCCGTCGCGCCGCCGGCCATCGCCATGACTACGCCAACCGCTGCCGCCACCAAATATCCGCGCATTCCTGTCTCCCGTTGATCGCTTGGGTCGCCAAGCGACCCCGTGCGCGGAGATCTAATGCCTCGACCGCCGGACCGAGTTTGTTCTAACGCAAGCCCACGGTCGATTTTTGCGATGTATAATGGCTCGTGACCGCCGTTCCCTTGTCCC
>DATCXE010000386.1:0-7618 GCA_036565985.1 Bradyrhizobium sp. | reverse complement strand
CCGGGCGTTGCCGATGCCGCGGTCGCTGTCGATCACGATCAGGGATGCGTCCTTGACGACCGCCGGCGACTGGAAACCATCGTCCATCACGATCACGGTCGCGCCTTGCGCACGCACCAGCGGGACACCCTCGGCGCGTTTGCGCGCCACCACTACCGGCAGATGGCCAGCCAGCATCAGCGGCTCATCGCCGACATCGGACGCCGCATGCCGCGCAGGATCGACCCCGACCGGCCCGCGCAGTTTTCCGCCATAACCGCGGCTGAGCACGACCGGCGTCTCGCCGAGTTCGCGCAGCAGCTTTGAAAGCGCCAGCACGGTCGGCGTCTTGCCGGCGCCGCCGACATGGTAGTTGCCGACGCAGAGCACGGGAATGCCGGCATGCAAGCCCGTGCGCTGCAGGCGCTTCGCCGCGATGGCGCCATAGAGCGCGCCGATGGGTCTCAGGAGATGCGAGTTCAGCGAAGCCGGGCCATGCCAGAAGCCCGGCTCACGCATTGGCGGTTCCCGTCTCGAGCCGCACTTGCAGCAGATAGGGCTCGAGCGCCGCGAGCGTGCGCTCCAGCGCGCCGCCGAGTTGTCCGACCACACGCTCGGACGCGACGAGCAAGGCCTCGCGCGCTCTCGGATCGTCAAGCAATTTCCCGATCTGCTTTACCAGCATTTCCTGCGTATCGGCCCGTCGCGCACCCCCTGCGGAATCGAGAGCTTCATAGACGTCGGCGAAGTTGAAAACATGGGGACCGTGGACGACCGACGCGCCGAGCTTGATCGCCTCGATCGGATTCTGTCCGCCATGCTCGACCAGCGATCCGCCCATGAACACGATCGGCGCCAGGCGATAGAACAATCCCAGTTCGCCCATGGTGTCGGCGACGTAGATATCGGTCGTGGCGGTCGGCAGGTCCTCGTGCGAGCGCAGGGTCGCGTTGAGGCCGCTTGCCGCGATCATGTGCGCGATGGCCTCGCCGCGATCGGGATGCCGCGGCACGATCACGGTCAACAGTTTCGGAAAATATGCAGCGAGCGTCCGGTGGGTTTCCGTCAGGATCTCTTCTTCGCCGGGATGCGTGGAGGCGGCGACCACGACCGGACGGCCGCGCGTCATCGCCATCAGCGAATCCAGCTTGTCGCTGTCGGCCGGCGGCGCGGGTACGTCGAGCTTCAGGTTCCCGGTCACGACGACGTTGCGGCTGCCCAGCGCCGCAAAGCGCTCGGCATCGGTCCGCGATTGCGCCAGACAGACGTCGAAGCGGCCGAGCAGCGCCGAGATCGTGCCTGACATCCGGCGCCAGCGCGGAAACGACCGTGGCGACATCCGGCCGTTGATCAGCACCATCGGCAGCCGCCGCGCGGCGCTCGACAGGATCAGGTTCGGCCACAGGTCGGACTCCATGAACAGCGCCAGCGATGGCCGCCAGTGATCGAGGAACCGCGCGACATAACGCGGCGAGTCGTACGGCACGTATTGATGGATGACGTCAGGCGGGAACCGCCTGGCGACGATCGCCGCCGACGTCACCGTGCCGGAGGTCAGGAGGATGCGGAGATTCAGCGCCCGCAGCCGCTCGATCAGCGCCGCCGCGGCCAGCACCTCCCCGACGCTGGCGCCGTGAATCCACACCAGCGGCCCGTTGGGCCTGATATCGGCGCTCAGCCCGCGGCGCTCACCGACGCGCGCGGGATCTTCCTTTCCGAGTTTCAACCTGCGATTGATGACGGCAATCGACAGCGGAACCATCGCAGACGACAGGCTCCGGTAGATGCGCAACGTCATCGGCAGTGCATCAGCCAAGAGCGGCCTCCGGACGCCCGACCGCCGCGTAGGCGCGGCGAGTCGCTTCGTTCAGCAAAGCTTCTACCTGAAGGCGCAGCTTTTCCATAGTCTCGGCGTCGGCGTCCGGCGGCACGTATACCGACTCAATGCCTACCACGACACCGCGCCCGAACGGCAAATTGATCGTCGTGGAGTCCCAGTTTTTCAACCTGATAAAGCGGCTGGTCACCATCGCGAACGGCATGATCGGCCGCCCGGACTCCCGCGCCAGCATGATGACGCCGAGCCCCACCACCCGCGCGCGCTTCGGCACATCGGCGGTGGTCGCGACGTTCCACTTGTCTTCCAGCGCCTGCAGCATTTCCCTGAAGGCACCGACGCCGCCCTTGCGGTGAAACGCTCCGCCATGATCGCCGGAGCCCCTGATCGTGCCGATGCCGAGCCGCTCGGCGGCGATGGCGTTGAACTCGCCGTCGCGATGCCGCGAGATCAGGACCTTGGCGCGGTGGCTCTCCTTGTTCCTCTTGATGAACGGCGTCATGAAATGCTGGCCGTGCCAGAACGCGAAGATCGCCGGCATCTCCGGCTCGACGATGTCGTAGATGTCGGCCGGCTCGTAGCTGAAGCGGTTGGTCAGCCAGACCAGCCGCAGGTATTCGGCCGCAAGCACACCGAGCACGCGCTGAACCCAGTTGCTGCGCAACAAATCGCGAAAGAATCGTTTCAACGGGAGGGCTTCGTCTCTTGACCCGGATCGAGCAGCCGGTGGAGGTGAACCACGAAGTAACGCATGTGGGCGTTGTCCACGGTCTGCTGGGCCTTCGCCTTCCAGGCAGCGAGAGCGGAAGCGTAGTTGGGGAACACACCGACGATGTCGACCTGTTCGAGGTCCTTGAACGTGATGTGTTCGAGATCGGTCAGTTCGCCCCCGATGACGAGGTGGAGCAATTGCGGCTGGGCACTATCTGGCATGATGGCTTTTTTTCCTAACGAGGTGCCCGGCAAGTCATGATGGCAAGCAAGATTGGTGCCGTGTATGGCAAAGATGAGCGGGATGATTGGCGGCGCGGATCGGACCGTTCAGGGCAACGGACGATCTCGAAAATGCTCGACAATGCGCGCATGACGATCACGTCCCGCTGCTACCAGCACCCCGTGCACCACCTCCCGGCGATTATACTCAATCGCATCCCCCGAGAGCGCGGTCATTCTACCATTGGCTTCCTGCACGATCAAATTCGCCGCGGCAAGATCCCAATCGTGGCTCTGGCCGCCTGCAAAAGCGGCATCGAGACTGCCGTCGGCGACCCGACACAGCCGAAGCGCCAGCGAGCCGATTCGCGGATGCAGCGTGATTTCATCCGCTGACCGGCTGAGCCGCTGCACCAGCGGCTTTGGGCCGGCCATGCGGGAAAAATCGAGATCGGTCCCTGCAGCCGCACGCACAGGCCGCTCATTGAGCGTGGTGCCCTGCCCGCGCGCCGCGAAAAAGAACTCGTCGGTGGCGGGGGCGAACACCGCCGCCAGCACCGGTGCGACACCGGCGACCAGCGCCACACTGACGCACCAGTCTTCGCGGCCGGCGAGATAGGCGCGGGTACCGTCGATCGGATCGACGATCCAGACCAGCGGCGCGCGCAGGCGCGCGTCATCGTCGACGCTCTCCTCCGACAACCAGCCATAATCCGGCGTGGCCGAGCGCAATCTTTTTTCCACGAGGTCGTTGACGGCGATGTCGGCTTCGGAGACCGGCGAGGAGGCGCCCTTGGTCCAGTTCTTCAGTTCGGTGCGAAACAGCGACAACGCCAGCGCACCGGCTTCCCGCACCGTATCCGCCAACAGCGCGGCATCCCGCGCCGCAACCCTGTCGGCCGTATCAGCGTCCGCCAAGCGTCAAGCCCTCGATACGCAGCGTCGGCGCGTTGATCCCGTAGCGGAACTCCAGATTGTTGGCCGCGACCAGCGATTTGAACATCGGCAGCAGATGGCCTGCGATGGTGACCTCGCTGACGGGATAGGTGATCTCGCCGTTCTCGATCCAGAAGCCGGAGGCGCCGCGGCTGTAATCGCCGGTCACGCCGTTGACGCCGGAGCCGATCAGATCGGTGACGTAGAAGCCCTGCTTGATGTCAGCGATCAATTCCTTCGGCGTCATTGCGCCGGGTTCGAGATGCAGATTGTAGGCTCCCGGCGACGGCGACGACGAGACGCCGCGATGGGCATGCCCGGTCGTGACCAGGCCAAGCTCGCGCGCGGTCGCGCAATCCAGCAACCATGTGGTCAACACGCCTTCGTCGATCAGTGCCTGCTTCTTCACCTTGACGCCCTCGGCGTCGAAGGTCTGCGAACGCAGCCCGCGCACCCGCAGCGGATCGTCGATGATACGAATGTCCTTCGAGAACAGTTGCTCGCCCATCCGATCCTTCAGGAAGCTCGTCTTGCGCGCGATCGAGGCGCCGTTGATGGCGCCGACGAGATGACCGACCAGCGACGCCGACACCCGCGGATCATACACGACCGGCACCTTGCAGGTCTCGACCTTGCGCGGATTGGCGCGCGCCACGGCGCGTTCGCCCGCGCTGCGGCCGACGCTGCCGGGCGAGGCGAGATCGGAGGCATGCGGCGCGGAAGTGAAATCGTAGTCGCGCTCCATGCTGATGCCCTCGCCGGAGATCGCGGTCGCCGAGATGCCGTGGCTGGAGCGCAGGTAGGAGCCGTGGAAGCCGGTGGAGGTCACCAGTACCATGCCGCCGATGCCGCTGGAGGCGGAGGCGCCGCTCGACTTGGTGACGCCCTTGACGCCGAGGGCCGCGGCTTCGGCCTCGCAGGCGCGGCGTTCCAGTTCGGACGTCGAGGGAACTGTCCGATCGAGCAGATCGAGATCGGCGAACTCGCGCGCCAGCAGCGAGGGGTCGGCGAGACCGACATACTTGTCGTCGGGCGCGACACGGGCCATCGCGACCGCGCGTTCGGCGAGCCTGGAGACGCCATCGCCGGACACATCGTTGGTCGAGACCACCGCCTGGCGCTGCCCGACCAGCACGCGCAATCCGACATCGTCCCCTTCGGAGCGCTCGGATTCTTCGACGCGGCCTTCCCGGACTTCAACACCCTGCGAAACCCCGCGTACCGCGACCGCATCGGCGGCGTCGGCGCCGGCGCGCTTTGCCGCCTCGACCAGCCGCTGCGCCAGCGTCGACAGTGCCGATTGATCGAACAGGTCGGAGGTCTCTTTAGAAAGCAGCGAAGCTGTGGATGGTGAAGAGTTCACAAACAAAATCCCTGACATTGTAGAGAGCTGGGACGCAAATCCGAAGACTTAGCAGATGTGCCTGATTCACAGGGAGTTCAAGCATTTTGGCGCGCCGAATGCCAAACAATTTCGGCATTTCCGCAAGGTCTCGTCAATCATGTGAGCCAAGGTCTTGTCAATCATGCTGCCAGATGCAGGGCAGGTTAGGTCTCCTTAACCAGGCTTTTTAAGACGAAACGGAATTCGTCCGGCTAAGGTCTCGCGTATCGACCGGGAACATAATCCTGGCGGGGGAGACTACAGCCGTGAGGCGTCAAACATCAACAAGCGGGAGCAATCCCGCTGGGTCGAGCCGCGCACTGCGGCTCGACCCCCTTTCCCTGCCGCTCAGCTTCCAAGCGCACGACACCCGTGCAGATGGCGGCGTGCGCAGGATCGAACTCCATCGCGAACGCGTCGTGCTGCACCGTGCCGTCAAGGGCATGCGGATGGCCGTCAACATCCGCGTCCGAGACTTTCTCGGCGTCGCGCTGCGCGGCCTCGACGACGCGCAGACGGTGGTGCTGGTGCATCGCGATCCGTCGCTGAGCATTCCCCTGTGCGTGAGTTCCGACCGCGAGGAAATCGTGTCTGTCTGGCTGAAGTGGAGCGACATCTTCGCGCTTCCGCAACTGATGGAAGATCTGCCGCGCGAACCGGCCGCCCGCCGCCGCCGCCACAACGCCATCCGCGCCCGCCGCCCGAGATTCCTGGTGCGCCGCCGCCCCGGCGATTTGCTCAACCCGGCGAATGTGCACCAGGGCGAACGCGAGATCATCGCGCGGGATTAGATCTGGTTTCAAGGGCCTCTCGCCACACAATGACTGTCATCCCCGCGAAGGCGGGGATCCAGTACGCTGCGGCTGATCGGCTCAATCACTGCTGTCTCTGGAATACTGGATCCCCGCCTGCGCGGGGATGACAACTGAATATGGCGTCGCGATCTCGCGGCGCATTGCGCCCGAGGTTTGCATCTTCGTTTGCCCTCCTCGAAAACTGAGGGCGCAGGGAAGACCGGGTGCGCGCTGCACCCGCGGTCTCGTGTGCAATTGCGCACAAAGAACGCGCACACGAGCATACAGGTTCAGCGGAAACACTCCGGCCTTCCCTGCGCAGTGGCTTTACAGCTTACTTCGTGCTCTCCCCAGTGAACGGCTCTTTTGCCACTGTCGCCCGCGTGAGGCTTGGCCCCTCGCGAACTTGACGCCAGCACCGCGACGTCAGGACCACACGACTTCGCCGTACGCTTGAGCCGCACTCGTCAGTCGCAGCCTTCGCGTCCACCGCATCTCACCGCACGTTCGTGACGATGGCCAACGCCCCTCATTCGGGTGAGACGGGCGGAGTTATGCCCGTGATTTGCCCGACAGGTTAAGCGGAATATTTCTGTGTGGAGGGATGGACAGGTTTTGAGTGATTTGCCCGTCGGGTTGTCTTGTCGCACCTACTGCCTGCACATCGTCATTGCGCGCGAAGCGAAGCAATCCATAGTACGGCGCGCGGAGACGTGGATTGCTTCGCGCAGCCTGTCATCGGGCGCGCGTTCGCGCGGCCTGTACATTCGTAACTCAAGTCGAAACCATGGCAGTGTGAGGTAAACGCACCCAATCATCGCTGCCACGGGAATCACCCACAACCATCCCGACCAGAACGGTCGCGATCAACGCTCGGGCAAGAGTGCGGGACCTGCGCCTAATATGAGCGCTGCCAACGTGACCATTGCAGTCCAGCCGTACCAATACATCGCCGGTAAAAAGCTCCCCATCGACGGCCCGGCGCTGTCTCGCGAATGATGGGTGCCCAGAAGTAAGACGCGAATCAACGGATAGACGGTGAACAGCGCGCTCCAAGTCGGGGCGGATAACGGTGTGGATGACAGGTACAGGACCGCGCCCAACAGGGCCGAGATCACATAAAGAACGACGATGGCGTTAGCGAATGACCCGGGCGTCACGCCGCGAAAGCGCCGGATGAACGAACCACGGCGGCTGCGCGACGGCTCCCACGCCGCGATGTCTGATGGGTAATCGCGCCGAGCAGCGCTACCGCGACCAGCCCATGGATGATCAGCAGAGGGGTGTTCAGAAGCATCCCCCGCCTTGATCGCACCCAGCTTACTTGAAAAGGTCCCGGCTCGGCCGACCACGGTCGGAAGCGGTCAAGAGTGAACTTCGTCTTCCAACTCGGAGAATTTGCCTCTCAGCCGCCAAAAAGACTTTTGCAACACTATCGGTCATCAGACATTGGACAGCGGCGCAGGATCGCTGTTCCAACAACTGACAAGCCGCAGCTTGGTTGAATCCTAATATTTTCTGACGATGGGTTTTGTCGTCGTAGGCGCTCCGGGCGCGGGCGGCGAGATAGAGAAGGTGACCCAGGTATTCCAGCCGGATGGCCGGTTTTCCGCAGCGAACTCGCCGTAAGCCTTTAAATTGAGATAGCCCTGCATGTCGCCGACCGGAAACAGGAATCCGATCTGCGGACCGATGCCAACGACCTGAGACTGGAAGCAGCCGACCCGATCGCCTGAACCGCTGTCGCAACCGAGT
>DATCXE010000377.1:0-7980 GCA_036565985.1 Bradyrhizobium sp. | reverse complement strand
GCGAGCCGCTGCTTCTCCATGTGCCGCAGGCCGGCGGCCGGTTCGTCGAGCAGCAGCAGCAGCGGGTCGACGCACAGGGCGCGTGCGATCTCGACGATGCGCTGCTGGCCGAGCGAGAGGCTGCCTGCAAGCTGGTCGATCTGGTCGCCGAGGCCGACGCGCTCGATCTGGCGGGCCGCTTCCGCCAGCAATTTCGCTTCATCGGCACGGTCCAGCCGCAACATGCTGGCGATCGCGCCCGCATGCCCGCGCAGATGCGCGCCGATCGCGACGTTCTCCAGCACCGTCATGTCGGGCACCAGCTTGACGTGCTGGAAAGTGCGGGCGACGCCGAGCTTGACGACCTCCTGCGGCGGCGCGTTGTCGACCTTGTTGCCGAGCACGGTGATGGTGCCGCCGGTCGTCGTCAGCACGCCCGTGATCAGGTTGAACGTGGTGCTCTTGCCGGCGCCGTTGGGGCCGATCAGCGCAACGATCTCGCGGGCCTGGACGTCGAACGAGACATCGTTGACCGCAATGACGCCGCCGAACTGCTTGCGCGCCTTTTCGATCTGCAACAGCGTTGCGGGAGAGGCCGGCGCGCGCACGCGCGTGGCGGGCGGAAGCGATGTGTCGGTCCGCTTGCGGGCCGGCTTGAGCGGCAATCGCGCCATCAGCCAGGGCCAGACGCCGGTCGGCGCCAGTTGCAGCAGCACGACCAGCAGGATGCCGAACACGATGGTCTCGAGCTGGCTCTGGCCGCCGAAAACATACGGCAGATAGCTCTGCAGGATTTCCTTCAGGATCACGACAATGCCGGCGCCCAGCACGGCACCCCAGACATAGCCGGCGCCGCCCACCACCGCGATGAACAGATATTCGATGCCGGCATGCGCGCCGAACGGGGTCGGGTTGGCCGCGCGCTGGAAATGCGCATAGAGCCAGCCGGAGAGGCCGGCCAGCACGGCCGCATAAACGAACACCAGCAGTTTTGCGCGTGGCGTCTGCACGCCGAACGCCTCGCCTGCAATATGCCCGCGCCGCAGCGCGCGGATTGCCCGGCCGGTGCGGGAATCCAGCAGGTTCATCGTCAGCAGCGCCGAGACGAGAACCCCGACCCAGATCGCGAAATAAATCGTGCCGGGATCGAGCATCCGGAAGGTGCCGATCGAGAGCGGTGGAATGCCTGAAATGCCGTCGTTGCGGCCGAGGAATTCCAGTTTGCTGAACAGATAGAACAGGCCGATGCCCCAGGCGATGGTGCCGAGCGGCAGATAATGGCCGGACAGCCGCACCGTGACGATGCCGAGCAGCACGGCGGCGATGCCGCTGACGAGCAGCGAGAGCGGCAGCGTCAGCCAGGGCGAGACGCCATAGGCCGTCGTCAGCACCGCAGTGGTATAGGCGCCGAAGCCGCAGAAAGCAGCCTGGCCGAACGAGGTGAGGCCGCCGACGCCGGTCAGCAGCACGAGCCCCATCGCCACCAGGGCGGCGAGGCCGATATTGTTGAGCAGCACGATCCAGAACGGCGGCACGCCCGGGATGAACGGGATCGCCGCCATGACAGCTGCGAAGATGATGAGGGGAAGCCGCTGAGCCATCAGTCCTTCTCCTCCTCGACCTCGGGCGCAGCGAGCGAGCGCAGCACCAGCACGGGAATGATCAGCGTGAAGACGATGACCTCCTTGAAGTTGCTGGCGTAGAACGAGGAGAAGGCCTCGACGCAGCCGACGATCAAAGCCGCGACCGCGGTCAGCGGATAGCTCACCAGCCCGCCGATGATCGCGGCGATGAACCCTTTCAGGCCGATCAGGAAGCCGGTGTCGTAGTAGAGCGTGGTGATCGGCACGATCAGGATTCCCGAAATCGCGCCGATCACGGAAGCGAGCAGGAAGGCGATCTGTCCCGACAGCGTGGTGCGGATGCCGACGAGGCGTGCGCCGAGCCGGTTGACCGCGGTGGCGCGCAGCGCCTTGCCCATCAGCGTGAAGCCGAAGAACAGCCACAGCGCGACGATGAAGGCGATCGTCAGCCCGTATACTGCGAGGCTCTGGCCGGTGAAGCGCAGCGGTCCGATGGTCAGCGCCGCGCTCGACAGCGCCGGGCCGCGCAGGCCCTCGGCGCCGAAGAACACGAGCCCGAGCCCCTGCAGCGCGAGATGGCAGCCGACGGAGGCGATCAGCAACACCAGCACCGAGGTGTGGGCGAGCGGCTGGAACGCGATGCGATAGAGGAACAGTCCGATCGCCGCGACGATCAGGAGCGACAGCGCGATATTGACCGCAATCGGCGTCTGGGGGCCGGCGAGCGCGTAAGTCAGGGCCAGGATAGCGGCCGGCAGGACGATGTTGAGCGCCAGGGAGCGCGCGACCCGCCTAAGCCGCAGCGATCGCCGGGCGTCGAACAGGTCGAGGGCAAAGGCCACCGTGCCCATCGCGATGGCGAGCCAGGCGGTACCCGGCACCTTGCCGGTCGCCAGCACGGCATAGCTCAGCGCGCCGAAGGTCACGAATTCGCCTTGCGGAATCAGGATGACGCGGGTTACGGCGAACACCAGCACCAGCGCGAGCCCGAGCAGCGCATAAATTGCGCCGTTGGTGATGCCGTCCTGCAGAAGGAACAGCATGATCGTCGTATTCAATACTGGCGCTCCCCTCGGCGTCGCCGGTCTCGACCTCATCGGTCAGCCGGCCGTCCCCATCTCGGCAGTTGAAAGGCGCCGATATTTGATATAATCAATAACAATTATCAAATATAACATCAAGACCGGCCATGGGTGGACATATTTCGGGATGACGAGCCTCGACCGATGACAGTTTCCAAGGCAGCGACCGATGCCGTCAAGCCTTCCCGTGCCGGCGGCAAGGAATCCGTCGAGAGCGGGGCGGAGAGCACCGCGCTGCAGATGGGCGAGCTCGCCGAACTGCTCGGCTATTCCCTCAAGCGCGCACAGCTGAAGGTGTTCGAGGACTTCCTGCGCTGCGTCGCGCCGCTGCAGCTGACGCCGGCGCAGTTCTCGGTGCTGCTGCTGCTCGACAGGAATCCGGGCCGCAACCAGACCGAGATCGCCAATACGCTCGGAATTCTCCGGCCGAATTTCGTGTCGATGCTGGATGCGCTGGAGAGCCGCGATCTCTGCACCCGGATGCGCTCGACCAACGACCGGCGCTCCCACATCCTAGTCCTGACCGACAAGGGCAGGGCGGTACTGTTGCGCGCCAAGAAGCTCGTCGCCACCAAGCACGAGGCGCGGCTCAACGCCCTGCTTGGCCCCGCCAACCGCGTTGCGCTGCTCGAAATGCTGTCGAAGATCGCGGCGGAGTTCTGACTATGCTTGTCATTCCGGGATGGTCCGAAGGACCAGACCCGGAATCTCGAGATTCCAGGTTCGTCGCTTCGCGCCGCCCCGGAATGACAGTGTGTTGCGATCAGGCCGCTACGATTCGGGTGGCAACACCTCGCTGCGCGCGCCCCGACAGGAACCGCCGCTCGATCTCGGCCGCCGGAAGCGGCCGGCTGAACAGGAATCCCTGCATCTCGGTGCATCCCTCGGAGGCGATGCGGTCGAGTTGCTCCGCGGTTTCCACGCCCTCGGCGGTGGCCGTCATGCCCATGCCGTTGGCGAGGGCTGCGACCGCCCGCACGATGTTGAGGGAACTCGCGTTCTCCGTGACGTTTTTGACGAACGAGCGGTCGATCTTGATCTTGTCGAATGGAAAGCTCTGCAGGTAGGTCAGCGAGGAATAGCCGGTGCCGAAATCGTCCATAGCGATCCGGATTCCGAGCGCGCGCAACTGGTGAAGGACGGCAAGCGTCGCTTCCCTGTTGTTCAGCAGGACCGACTCGGTGATCTCGATCTCGAGCCGGGTGGGCGCGAGGCCGGAGGCTGCGAGCGCGCCAACGATCAGCTGCATCAGGCCGGGACTGCGAAACTGGATCGCCGAAATGTTGACTGCGACATGGAGGTGGTCGGGCCATTGCGCGGCGGTGGTGCATGCCTGGCGGATGATCCACTCGCCCATCGGCACGATGAAGCCGATTTCCTCGGCCAGCGGGATGAAGTCAGCCGGCGAGATCATGCCCCTGATCGGGTGATTCCAGCGCACCAGGGCTTCGAAGCCGGAGATTTCGTTGCTCGCCAGATTGACGACCGGCTGGTAGTGCAGTTCGAACTCTCCGGCCGGCAGCGCCTTGCGCAGGTCCTGCTCCATGATGCGCCGGGCCTGCATCTGCAGGTCCATGACGGGTTCGAAGAAACGGAACGTGCCGCGTCCGTCGCTCTTGGCGCGGTAGAGCGCAAGATCGGCGTTGCGCAGAAGCTTGTCGGGGCTCGAGCCGTCGCCGGGGCCGACTGAAATCCCGATGCTGACGCCGATGACGGCCTGCTGACCGTCGATGTCATAGGGCTCGCTCAGCTCCTCGATGACGCGCTGCGCCAGCGAGGTGGCGTCGGCGGGATCCGCGATTGCGGTCTGCACGATGACGAATTCATCGCCTCCCATCCGCGAGATCGTATCGGCTTCTCCAGTGAGCCCGCACAACCGTTCGGCGACGATCCTGAGCAGCCTGTCACCGCAGGGATGGCCGAACGTATCGTTCACGGCCTTGAACTGATCGAGATCGAGGTGATGCACCGCCACCATTTCCTCGCGCTGGACCCGGCCCAATGCGAGTTCAAGCCGATCGTTCAGCAGCACCCGGTTGGCGAGACCGGTCAGTGAATCGTGGTGCGCCATGTACTCGATCTTGACCTCGGACTGGCGCTGTTCGGTGATGTCCTCGTGGGTGGCCACCCAGCCGCCGCCGGGCATGGGCCGGTGCCGGATCTTGATCGTGCGCCCGTCCTGCAATTCGACGGTGCTGTCCTTTGCTTCGTTGGAGGCCGCGACGTCATTGCGCCACTGTACATATTCGTCCCGTGTCATGGCTGGAAAGCTGCCGGCCTCGATGCGCAGATCGACGATTTCCGTCAGCTTCATGCCGGAATAGACGCGGTCCGATGGAATATTGTAGATCTGGACAAAGCGTTCGTTGCAGACAATCAGGCGGTGATCGGAGTCGAAGAAGCACAGGCCCTGCGACATGTTGTTGATCGCGGTGTCGAACTGGAAATTCCGGGTGCGCAGGGCCTCTTCCTGCTCCCTGCCGAGTTCGTACTGCTTCTTCAGGCGGGCGTTGAGTTCCTCGCGCGCGGTGATGTCCTCGTGGGTCGCCAACCCGCCGCCGCCTGGCAACGGGTGGACCGTGTAGGCAATGATGCGGCCGTCGGTGAATTCCTGCGCCGTGGTGTCGAGCGCGATGTCGCGTCCCACGCGCTCGCGGACGTATTCATCCGGTGTGGTCTGCACCTTCAGGCCAAGGTTGAGCCGGTGCCGGATCAGTTCGCTGGTCGGCGTGCCCGGCTTCACCTGTGCAGGCGAGAGCCCGTACATCTCCATATAGCGCTTGTTGCAGAAGACGACTTCCCGCTTCACGCTGAAGATGACGATGCCAAGCGAGAGATGGTCAAAGGCCTCTTCGAGGTGCGCACTCGCGTGCGCCGCCTCCAGGTCAATTGAAAATTGGCCTCGATCGGTCATCTGGCATTCCCCCTGCCGCTCGTGGCGGCTCTCCCCTTTTGCAGGAGATCGGCCATTGGAAGCCGAAGGTGGTGAATCGCACCCTTGGAGCACAACAAACGTGCAGGGTTTCTCGGAACTTGCTCAACGAAGCGTTAATGCGGCTTCGGGCTGTGCGATGTGGCGAGGGCGAAAGGCTAGACCGGGTCGACCAAAATCACCCTGACGTCGTTAACGTTGGTGAGGGTCGGGCCGGTCAGAACGAGATCGCCGGTGGCCGAAAAAAACGCAGTGGCGTCGTTGTTGGCGAGGTAGGCCGCAGGGTCGAGGCCGAGCGACTTCATCCTGGTAAACGTAGTGTGGTCGATGATCGCTCCGGCCGGATCGGCCGCGCTGCCGGCGCCGCCGTCGGCGCCATCGGTGTCGGCCGCCAGAGCGGCGATGCCGGGCGTATCCTTCAGCAGGTCAGCGAGCGCCAGCGCATATTCCTGGTTTGGGCCGCCCCGGCCATTGCCGCGGACGGTCACGGTGAGTTCGCCGCCCGACACGATGGCGGTTCGCTTGCCCTCGTTCCGCGCCTTCAGCGCCAGTCCGGCGTGGTCGGCGGCAACATCGCGCGCCTCGCCCTCGAGATCGGCGCCGAGGCCGGTCACTTCGTATCCCGCATCTCGTGCGACCTTGATGGCGGCATCGAGCGAAGCCTTCGGCTTTGCAATGATCTCGAATTGCGCGCGTGCGAAGGCGGGATCGCCGGGTTTGCAGCTCTCGTTCCCGGGATCCTCGAGCGCGCGCCTGACCGCGTCGTCGACCGCGAGATTGTACCGCGAGACCAGCGCGCGGGCGTCCGCCAGCGTGCTGGGATCCGGCACCGTCGGTCCCGATGCAATCGCCGACGGGTCGTCGTGCGGAACGTCGGAGATCGCCAGCGTGACGATTTCGGCGCGATGTCCGGCGCGGGCCAGCCGGCCACCCTTGATCCGCGACAGGTGCTTGCGCACGATGTTCATCTCGCCGATCGGCGCGCCCGAACGCAACAGCGCGCGGTTCACCTGCTGCTTCTGCGCAAACGAAACGCCCTCGACCGGCGCGATCCAGTTCGCCGAACCGCCGCCGGACAACAGCACCAGCAGCAGGTCGTCGGCGGTCGCCTCGGCCGCGAGGCGCAGCGTGTCGTCGGCGGCTTTCAGCCCGGCTTCGTCGGGCACTGGGTGGCCGGCCTCGATCACCCTGATCCGCCGCGTCGGCACGCCATGGCCGTGACGGGTGGTGGCGATGCCGGTCAGCCGAGCCGGGTCGAGCCCGAGCGCGTCGAGGTAATGCCGTTCGGCCGCGGCCGCCATCGCCGCCGCGCCCTTGCCGGCAGCAAGGCAGATCACCCGGCCCTTCGGCGCCGGGCGCAGATGCGCCGACAGCACGACGTCGGGATGCGCGGCCGCGACGGCCGCATCGAAGATCGCACGAAGGAGGGGACGCCGGTCGGTCATGTTTTGCGGCTGAACTACAGTGAGGACAGGAAGTCAGGTTATCCATCCAATCGCCGCAAAAGAAAACCCCCGCGGGATGTCCGCGGGGGCCTTGATGGCCGCAAATGGGCCGATCAGGTTTCCGAGTGCGACTAGCCGCCGGTATCGCTGGAGAGGATCTCGCCGAAGCGCTCCCAGGTGTCGCCCTTGAACCGCACCAACTGCACCTGCGAGATCGGGGCGAAGTCGGTTGCCGACGTGTTGACCTTGATACCCGGCAGCAGGCCGCCGAGTTCGAGATCCTTGATGCTGGCCGCCTGCTTCATGACGTTCTCACGCGTGAGATTGTCGCCCGCTGCCTTCAGCACATGCACAAGGCCTTGGGCCACGGTGTAGCCGAAGATCACCCCGGCATCGGCGCGGTTGGCTTCCGGATAGTACTTATCCAGGAACTCGTTCCAGGCCTTCATGCCGGCGTCGTCCTTCCACTGGGAATCGGTCGCATCCTTGAGGTAGGCGGACGAGATAATGCCCTGCGCATTTTCCATGCCGGCCGGCTTGATCACGGCGCCGACCGATGCAGAAACGTTGTTGAGGAAGTGCATCGGCTTCCAGCCGAGTTCAGCGTTCTTCTTGATCGCCTGCGCCGCAAACTTCGGCGTGGTGATGTTCATGAACACGTCGGCACCGGCTGCCTTCAGCTTGACGATGTTGGAGTCGATCGTCGGCTGCGAGACTTCGTAGCTTTCCTCCGCGACGATCAGCGACGCGCCCTTGGCGCCGAGCCCGTCCTTGAAGCCCTTCAGGTAGTCCTTACCGTAGTCGTCGTTCTGGTAGAGGATGCCGATCTTGGCGTCCGGCTTGTTCTTCAGAATGTACTTCGCGTAGATCTGCGTTTCGCTCTGGTAGTTGGGCTGCCAGCCCATCGTCCACGGGAAGTCCTTCGGGTCGTTCCACTTGGTCGCGCCGGTCGCGACGAA
>DATCXE010000373.1:0-6251 GCA_036565985.1 Bradyrhizobium sp. | reverse complement strand
GTCGTCGCGGACGTTGCGGCTGATCCAGCGCTTCCGCAAGAGCGTGCACCAAGCGCGGTAGCCACCACACCGTCATTGCCCGGCTTGACCGGGCAATCCAGTACGCCGTGTCTCTAGTTGTGTGAACAGCTGACTCCGCGGAGTACTGGATGCCCGCCTTCGCGGGCATGACAGACAGACGCGTTATCTAATGCAGATGCAGCAGATGCGGCGCGTAGAGGCCGAGCGCGGTAATGCCGATGCCCGCGATCGCCAGCACGCCGGACGCCCAGGCCAGCACGATCATGCCGGTGATGATGGTGGCCGAAGCCAGCACGATGCCGATCTGGAACATGGCCGAGGCGATTTCGTAGTGGTGATACTTTGCCGTCGCCTCGTCGCGCTGGTGTTCGGCCTGCTTGGCGCGCGCGGCGAGTTGTTCCGAGCCTTCGCCGGTTTCCGGCTCCGAACGATAGCGTGCAGCCGTTTTGTTCCAGTCATCGATCTGCTTCTGCAGCGCCGCTTTCGCGGCATCGTCGCCGACAGTGCCCATGCTGAGCCTGGCGTGTTCGGCGGTGGCCTGCACCACGGTGCGGCGGATGCTCTTGGCCTGGAAGAACGCCCACAGGTTCGACGCCTCGACGTTCTTGCTGATGGCTTCCGTCTGCGCGCCCTTGCCCAGCGTCTCCGACAGCGCCAGAAACAGGGCGATCACGGCGATCAGCAACGCGATCTTCTTGTTCGAGCCCGAAGCGTGCTCGGCGTGCTCCGCGTGCTCCATACTTTCATGAGCGCCCATGTTCTTCTCCCCGGGTGACCCGCGGCCACGATTGCCGAACGCCCCGTTCAGCGCAAGAGTTAAGCGGATTTTGGGCGCGTTTCATCTCAGGATTGTTCTATCCGCATTTTTGCGCTCCCAATATGACATCCGCCGACTTCGTCGGGGCGTGAATGAGCCGGGCCCATTCTACTTTGCATGGGGTTGTTTTCGCGATTTTGTGTCTGGCGGGCGTCAGCCGCGCGGATGCGCAGCGCGATACACTTCCAGCAGCCGTTCGGCATCGATGCCGGTGTAGATCTGCGTGGTGGAGAGCGAGGCGTGACCGAGCAACTCCTGGATCGCACGCAGGTCGCCGCCGCGGCTGAGCAGGTGGGTCGCAAAGGAATGCCGCAGCGCATGCGGCGTGGCGCTGTCCGGCAGGCCGAGCGCACCGCGCAGCCGCTCCATGGTGAGCTGGATGATCCGTGGGCTGAGCGGCCCGCCACGCGCGCCGACGAAGATGGGGCCGTTCGGCGGCAGCGGATGCGGGCACATCGCAGCGTAGTCGGCGATCAGGGTCAGCACGTTTTGCAGCACCGGCACCATGCGCGTCTTGTTGCCCTTGCCGGTCACGATGATGACGTCGCCTTCACCGGGCTTGGGCACGTCGCGCTGCTTGAGGCCGAGTGCCTCGGAGATGCGCAAGCCCGAACCGTACAGCAGCGCCATCACGGCGGCGTCACGCGCCAGGATCCAGGGATCGCGATCTTCGCCGGCGCGTTCGTCGGCATCGGCAAGTCGCTTGGCGGCCCCGATATGGATCGGCTTCGGCAGGCTCTTGCCGATCTTGGGCGCGCGGATCGCCGACAGCGCGCCGACCCTGCCTTTGCCTTCGCGCTCGAGAAAGCGTCCGAATGAGCGTAAGCCCGCCAGCGCCCGCATCAGCGAGCGTCCGCCGATCTCGTCGGCGCGGCGCATCGCCATGAAGGCCCTGATGTCGGTGGCTTCCAGGCCCGCAAACCGCTTCAGCGTGACCTTCTCACCCCAATGCTGGCCAAGAAAGGTGAGGCATTGGCGGAGGTCGCGGGCATAGGCTTCCAGCGTCTTCGGCGACAGCCGCCGCTCGGCGCGCAGATGCGTCAGCCAGCGCGCCATCTCCTGCCCGAGGCTTTCGTCGGCGCAATCGAGTTCGACCGGCTGGATTGCGGGAACTGCCTTGGCCATCGGCCCTGCCTTGTGCTCTGTCTTGATGCCCGGTCTTTATGTTCAGTCTTGGAGGCGGTGATTTCAGCCACTATATCGCACCTCTTTCGTTTACCGTTCGCTAACTTGGCCGCGCGGCGCTAGCCTTCTTCCAAACACATCCAGCCTGATTCCCCGATGGACAACGCCACCCGCACCAGCACCTCATCGGCATCGTCGACGCGCGTCGTCGACGTGCTGGTGCCGGTCGCGCTCAATCAGGCCTATTCCTACCGCGTGCCGCGCGGCATGGAGTTGAAGCCCGGCGACGTCGTTTGCGTGCCGCTCGGGCCGCGCGAGGTGGTGGCGGTGGTGTGGGCGGAAAACGCCAACCCGGATCCGCGCCTGCACAATCGCCTGAAGGATGTCGGCGAAAAGCTCGACGTGCCGCCGCTGCGAGCGGAACTGCGCAGCCTCGTCGATTGGGTTTCCAACTACACGCTGTCAGCACGCGGCATGGTGCTGCGGATGTCCCTGCGGATGGGTGAAAACCTCGGACCGGAGCGGATGCGGCTCGGCGTGCGGCTGATCGGCGAACCGCCGCGGCGTTTGACGCCGGCCCGGCGGCGGCTGATCGAGGTGCTGTCGGACGGCCTGCTGCACGGCAAATCCGAGGCGGCGCGGGAGGCCGGCGTCAGCGCGGGCGTGATCGACGGCCTGGTCGACGAGGGGACGCTTGCCGTCGAGGCGATGCCGCCGCCGCTGGCGCCGCCGGCGCCCGATCCGCAATTCGACCGGCCGGAGTTTTCGCCGCAGCAGCGCACGGCGGTGGACGCCATGCGCGCGCTCGCCGCCAATGGCACGTTCCACGTCGCGCTGCTCGATGGCGTTACAGGTTCGGGCAAGACGGAAGTCTATTTCGAGGCGGTGGCCGAAATCATCCGGCGCGGAAAGCAGACGCTGATCCTGATGCCGGAAATCGCGCTGACCGGACAGTTCCTCGATCGCTTCGCGCTGCGCTTCGGCGTGCGGCCGCTGGAATGGCATTCGGAACTGACGCCGCGCACGCGGCAGCGCAATTGGGCCGCGATCGCCGCCGGCGATGCCCCGGTCGTTGTCGGCGCGCGCTCGGCCCTGTTTCTGCCCTATGCTGATTTGGGCCTGATCATCGTCGATGAAGAGCACGACCAGGCCTACAAGCAGGACGAGGGCGCGCATTATCACGCCCGCGACATGGCGGTGGTGCGCGCGCATATCGCGAAAATCCCGATCGTGCTGGCGTCGGCGACACCGTCGGTCGAGAGCGAAGTCAACGCGCGCAAGGGCCGCTATCAGCGCGTCGCGCTGCCGTCGCGCTTTGGCGGCCAGCATATGCCGCATATCGAGGCCATCGACCTGCGGCGCGCGCCGCCGCCGCGCGGCCGCTTCATTTCGCCGCCGCTCGCCGAACAGATTCAGTTCGCGATCGAGAAGCGCGAACAGGCGCTGTTGTTTCTCAACCGCCGCGGCTACGCGCCGCTGACATTATGCCGGGCCTGCGGGCATCGCTTCGCCTGCACCATCTGCGACGCCTGGCTGGTCGATCATCGCTTTCGCCAGCGCCTGGTCTGTCACCATTGCGGCTTCTCGATGCCGCGTCCCAACATCTGCCCGCATTGCCAGGCCGAGGAATCGCTGGTTGCGGTCGGCCCGGGCGTCGAGCGCCTCCAGGAGGAGGCGGCCTCGCTGTTCCCGCAGGCGCGCACCATGGTGCTGTCGAGCGACCTGATCACCTCGATCGAGACCATGCGCAGCGAGCTGAACGAAATCGCGGAAGGACGCGTCGACATCATCATCGGCACGCAGCTGGTGGCGAAGGGGCATAATTTCCCCCGGCTCAATCTCGTCGGCGTCGTCGATGCCGATCTCGGCCTCGGCAATGGCGATCCGCGGGCGGCCGAGCGGACGTTCCAACTGCTCAACCAGGTGATCGGCCGCGCCGGGCGCGAGCAGGGCCGCGGCGTCGGCTATCTGCAGACCCACCAGCCCGAACATCCCGTGATGAAGGCACTGGTCGCAAGCGACCGCGAGGCGTTCTATGCCAGCGAAATCGAGGCGCGCGAACGATCCGGCTATCCGCCGTTCGGCCGGCTCGCGAGCCTGATCATTTCCGCGGGCGACCGGCCGACCGCCGAAGGTTTTGCGCGCAAGCTCGCCGCCATTGCGCCGATCGACGAGCGCATCCAGGTGCTTGGTCCTGCCGAGGCGCCCCTCGCGGTCATCAAGGGCCGCTACCGCTTCCGCCTGCTGGTGAAATCGCTGCGCAATGTCGACCTGTCGCAGTATCTGCGCGAATGGCTGGCGGCAGGGCCAAAGACCAAGGGCAATCTCAAGCTCGAGGTCGACGTCGACCCGCAGAGTTTTTTGTGAGGTTTGTCATTCCCGGGCGCGACGAAGTCGCGAACCCGGAATCCATCGCGCAGCAGTGCAGGTGGTGAGTTGGATTCCGGGTTCGCGCTGGCGCGCGCCCCGGAATGACAGGAGAAACAAAAAAGGCCTGCCGTCATTTGCGACGGCAGGCCTTTGTTGCCGCGGACAAGTTCCGCGACCGTTACGCTACGCAACGCTTACTGAAATACGGCGCGTCAGACGCGCTGTCAGGAGACGACCTCAGCGGTGACGTGGCCGACGCCGGCGCCGGTCAGTCCGATGGCGCGGGCCGCGCCCTTGGAGAGGTCGAGCACGCGTCCCTTGATGAAGGGGCCGCGGTCATTGATGGTAACGACGACGCTCTGGCCGCGATGGGTCACCCGGAGCTTGGTTCCGAACGGCAGCGAGCGGTGGGCTGCGGTCATGGCGTTCTGGTTGAAGCGCTGTCCGGAAGCGGTCCTGCTGCCGGATTCATTGCCGTAAAACGAAGCCTTCCCCGAGAAGCTGCGCCCGGAGCCGCCGATCGAGGCATTGGCATCGAGCCAGTTGCTGGTGGCCTGGTGCTTGGCGTGGTGGCGATGGTGCCTGGATTTGGCCGAAGCCTCGGAGATGCTGCCCCCGACCAGGAGAGTTGTGGCGATCAAGGCGAACGCCGTGCGTGACCGGATTGCACGTCCCGGTACTGCATTCTTGGTATTCAGCATAAACCATTCCCTCAGACAGTATTGTCACGCTTGTGACAAGTGGAACCCCCGTCCCAGTTTCGAAGGCCGCCGTTTGGTGCCGCAATGAGGCGTGAATTGGGCAGTAATTTCGATTTGTGTCGCGCTGACATATCTTGTTACCTGCACCGATAATCAGTCGATGTTCCGTAATCTCTAACGTTAATAGATTTTTAACCAATTCAATACTTCAGTTTACTGCCAAATAAAGTCATCGGCCGTTGCCGGAAGTTGTGTCCAAGTAATGGTCAAATGAAGAGCGCTGTCCCGGATTGTTCCGCTCATGGCCGCCATGCAAATCCGGGCGGAACGGATCCGGTGGGCCGAAGCGGGGTGTCGCCGCGGATCTCCAGGCGTGATTCGGGGCGGCCGAATCAGTTTCAAAAAATGACGGCCGGCGAGCGCGGGAGATTTTGGTGCGGTCGGCGATTCGCATGCGCCCGAGATTCTCGTGCGACAAGGCATCGCCCGCAGGCGCCGTCATGTTGCACCTGCGCGCTTGCTATGTTAGCAAAGCCGCGATTTTAACGGTCCCGACACCTCGCGTGTCGGTCGAAAATCGAAGTCCCGCTTGAATTCCAAGGGCTTGGATCGCTAGGCGCCGCTACCCGTGGCGACGGTTTTTCCCTTGCGAGTTTAACAGCTGAAAAGAGCGTCTCTGTGGCTGCTGAAAATCCGTCCGTTTCGGGAGTGTCAGGCCGTTATGCTACGGCCTTGTTCGAATTGGCGCGCGACGAGAAATCCGTCGACGCCGTAAAGGCCGACCTCGACAGATTCGAGGCCATGCTGAACGACAGCGCCGATCTCAGGCGCCTCGTACGCAGCCCGGTCTTCTCGGCAGATGCGCAGGCAAAGGCGCTCAATGCCGTGCTCGACAAGGCCGGAATTTCCGGCACCTCCGCCAAATTCCTTAAAGTCCTGACCGCCAACCGCCGTCTGTTCGCAGTCGCCGACGTGATCCGCGCCTTCCGCGCGCTGGTGGCGCGGTTCAAGGGCGAGGCGACCGCCGACGTCACCGTCGCCGAACAGCTCAATGAAAAGAATCTCGACGCGCTGAAGACCGCACTGAAATCGGTGACGGGCAAGGACGTCGCGCTCAACGTGAAAATCGATCCCTCCATCATCGGCGGCCTTGTGGTCAAGCTCGGCAGCCGCATGGTGGATAGTTCGCTTCGCACCAAACTCAATTCGATCAAGCA
>DATCXE010000362.1:0-4231 GCA_036565985.1 Bradyrhizobium sp. | reverse complement strand
CACGGCACCAATCCGGCCTCCGCCCACATGGTCGGCATGGAAGTGGTGGTGACCGCTTGCGATGCGCGCGGCGACGTCGACGTCGACGATCTCCGGGCCAAGGCGGAGAAGCATTCGAAAAACCTCGCCGCCGTCATGATCACCTATCCCTCGACGCATGGTGTGTTCGAGGAGCACATCCGCGATATCTGCGACATCGTTCACGGCCATGGCGGACAAGTCTATCTCGACGGCGCCAACATGAACGCGCAGGTCGGCCTCTCGCGGCCCGGCGATTACGGCGCCGACGTCAGCCACCTCAACCTGCACAAGACGTTCTGCATCCCGCATGGCGGCGGCGGCCCGGGCATGGGTCCGATCGGCGTCAAGGCGCATCTGGCGCCCTACCTCCCAGGTCATCCTTCAAATGGCCACCCCGCAACCGACGGCGCGGTGCCGCATCCGGTCGGCCCGGTTTCGGCGGCGCCGTGGGGCTCGGCCTCGATCCTGACCATCTCCTACATCTACATCCTGATGATGTCGGGCGAAGGCCTGACGCGCGCCACCGAGGTCGCGATCCTCAATGCCAACTACATCGCAAGCCGGCTCGATCCGCATTTCCCGGTACTGTACAAAAATGCAAAGGGCCGCGTCGCGCATGAATGCATCGTCGATCCGCGCCCGCTCAAGGCGACCAGCGGCGTCACCGTCGACGACATCGCAAAACGGCTGATCGACTACGGCTTCCACGCGCCGACCATGAGTTTTCCGGTCGCGGGCACGCTGATGATCGAGCCGACCGAATCGGAATCCAAGGCGGAACTGGATCGGTTCTGCGATGCCATGATCGCAATCCGGAGCGAGATCACCGAGATCGAGATCGGCCGCTGGAAGGTCGAGGCCTCGCCGTTGCGTCACGCCCCGCACACCGTGCACGACATCGTCGACGACGCGTGGAGCCGCGCCTACAGCCGCGCCACCGGCTGCTTCCCGGCGAATACCTCGCGCACGGACAAATACTGGTGTCCCGTCGGCCGCGTCGACAATGTCTATGGCGACCGCAACCTGGTATGCTCGTGCCCGCCGGTGGAGGATTACGCGCAGGCCGCGGAATGACGTCGTAGGATGATGGGTAGAGCGAAAGCGAAACTCATCACGGTCCCTCACCCCGGATGCCGCACGATGATGGGTTTCGCTGCGCTCTACCCATCCTACCGGGTTGTGGCCACAGCGCTATGGCATGAGCAGCACGGGGTCCCATCGCCACAGCCGATCGTTGGTCAGGTGCGTACCGCCCCACCAACGGTCGATTGGATTGTGGCGGCTGAAATCTTCTTCGTGCGGCTCATTGTTTCCACCGCCAAGCACCTCACAACAAAACGGGCGCTGAAGACGTCGGCAACTCAACGTCCGCAGCGCCCGTCTGTCGCTTTTCTGGCCTTGTCGGCCTGAAGCGTCGGAAACTTATTCCTCCGCCGGCTCCTCGCCGTCGGCGTCGCGTTCGGCGGGACCGGCGAGGATCTGCTCGGCGATCAGGCCGGAGTTCTGGCGGATCGCCAGTTCGATCTTGGCAGTCATATCGGGATTGGCTTTGAGGAAGGCTTTCGAATTCTCGCGCCCCTGCCCGAGCCGCTGGCTGTCATAGGAGAACCAGGCGCCGGATTTCTCGACGATTCCGGCCTTGACGCCGAGATCGAGAATCTCGCCCATCTTGGAGACGCCTTCGCCATACATGATGTCGAACTCGACCTGCTTGAAGGGCGGCGCCAGCTTGTTCTTCACCACCTTGACGCGGGTCTGGTTGCCGACCACTTCGTCGCGTTCCTTGATCGCGCCGATGCGGCGGATGTCGAGGCGGACGGAGGCGTAGAATTTCAGCGCGTTGCCGCCGGTGGTGGTTTCCGGCGAGCCGTACATCACCCCGATCTTCATGCGGATCTGGTTGATGAAGATCACCATGGTGTTGGACTTGTTGATCGAGGCGGTGAGCTTGCGCAGCGCCTGGCTCATCAGCCGCGCCTGCAGGCCGGGCAGCGCATCACCCATCTCGCCTTCGAGTTCGGCCTTGGGCACCAGCGCCGCAACCGAATCGACCACCAGCACGTCGACCGCGCCGGAGCGCACCAGCGTGTCGCAGATTTCCAGCGCCTGCTCGCCGGTGTCGGGTTGCGAAATCAGGAGCTCGTCGATGTTGACGCCGAGCTTGCGCGCATAGACCGGATCGAGCGCGTGTTCGGCGTCGATGAAGGCGCAGATCCCGCCCTTCTTCTGCGCTTCCGCCACCGTGTGCAGCGCCAGCGTGGTTTTCCCTGAGGATTCCGGCCCGTAGATTTCGACCACGCGTCCCTTCGGCAGGCCACCGACGCCGAGCGCGATATCGAGCCCGAGCGAGCCCGACGACACCGTCTCGATGTCCATCGAACGGTCGTTCTTGCCCAGCTTCATCACCGAGCCCTTGCCGAACTGCCGCTCGATCTGGGAGAGCGCGGCGGACAGGGCCTTGGTCTTATCCATGGAGGATCCTTCGACGATACGCAGGGCAGTGGCGGACATAGTAGGTGCTCCTTATGGCGGGGATTCGCGAGCGGGACAAACGGCAAGAAGTTTGGAATTCGGCGTACTGGAATCTTGTACCACCTTTGTTCCATGTTCGCAATATGTTCTTTTTTGTCCCCTCGCTTCCCAAGCTGGATTTGCTAATGTCCTGGTTCTCGATCGCGGGGAAAACGGCCATGCAGGCACTTGAGGTTTTCGCGATTTATGTGACGCCCTTCCTCATCGTTGGCGTGGCAATTCGGTTCCTGATGAAGCGATATGCCGTCGATCTGCCTGATGTCGAAAAGCAGGCCGGCCCCAAACCAAGGCGCAGATTTCTCCTCGGAGCCTGGCGCACCGAAGATTAAGGCCGCCTCGGCTGGCGGCCTGCCGGCCCCCCATTACGAGCCATCTTCTTTGTCAGTTCCAGTCCGGGAACTGTCGCATTCGCGACAGAATTTGGCTCTGGTTCCATTCGAGGGTTCCATTGTAAGATTTCTCGTTAAACCTTCGAGTTTCGATCATGCGTACCCTCGGAATTTCCGCCCTCGTGCTGGCAGTAGGCCTCGGCGCACTGTCGATCATCTTCATCGGACTGGCCTACGACAATGGATGGTCGGGCGGCTCGACCTGTTCGGTGGCCGAGAGCCTTTGCCGCCGTCCCTCCCTGATGGCCATCCCCGTCGCCGCGACCATGGCGTGGGGCCTGATGTTGATGATGACCGACAGGTAGGGGCCCCCGCCGCCATGGACACTGCATGGATCGCCGTTGCCAGCTTCGTCGCGCTGTATTTCGCGATCAGATTGACGCTGCGATATTACTTTCCGCCGGATGCGTGATCCCGAACGATGACGGGGCCGCCTCGAGCTTGCGGCCTCTTTCGTTTTCGCAAGCCCTTCATCCGCGTTGATCGCTTCGCCCGGCATCGCGCTGGATGGCCTCCGCAATTACCGCCAGTCCCACCCTGTGTGGCTTGTTGCCGCAGCGTTCACTTTTGCACTTTTCTCTGGAACGGATTGCTCTCTGACGCGTCGTCGCATCGGGTGACGGCTAGTAAGGGACCAAATAGTGCCGGGTAAAAAATATCTGACGGAACAAGCGGCAACATTGCTCCGATTTGCGAAGGCGACGACAGACCCCGACATCGCTGCAGGTTATCTCGCCAAGGCCGCCGACCTGTCGGCCAGGAGTAAAGCGGCGCCGGATGCCAGCCCCAAGGCGCCGGATGTAGAGCGGCCGAAAGGCTAGCTCTCGCGATGAGGCCGCCCAAAAAGCGGCCTCATCGTTTTGCAGATCCGTCTGCAGATGCGGCTGACGTCATTTACAATTTTAGACGTGCTTGCAGTTTCACCTGAACCGTCCGTCAAGACGCACGTGCTATGTCTGCGGCATGCACATACAGGTTGTCCTCGCCCGCGAACCCATCCTGCCGGCACTTCAGCAGCATGGCGTCCATCTCCTCACATGGTTCATGACCTGGCTCTTGAGCCTCAGCCGCACCCCGGAGCCCTCTCGGGTGCCGCAGCCGGTCCGGCCGGACGCGCCGTCGCGACCCCACATTCCGCCACGGCAGCCTTATCCCACACGTCCAACACGGCAGGATTAGCGGCGGCGTCGCCCGCCCTCGCCAGCAGCTACGTCAGCGGCAGGGCCTTCGTTTCAGCGTGCAGACTGCCCGGCAAATTCCTCTCGGCGGCGTTGAACCTTTTTTCGTTC
>DATCXE010000345.1:0-11791 GCA_036565985.1 Bradyrhizobium sp. | reverse complement strand
GGCGATGAAGTTCTCCACGCCGGCGAGCCGCGCGGCCTCGAGCACCTCCTCGTCAGTCGCGTGCGGCTTTCCGAGCGCGATGTTGTCGCGCAGCTTCCCGAAGAACAGGTCGGTATCCTGCAAGGCAAAGCCAATTCCCGTGCGCAGGTCGGACGGGTCATACTGGCGGGAGTCGACGCCATCGACGAGAATGCGGCCTTCCTGGGCTTCATAGAATCCCAGCAGCAGGCGGCCCACCGTGGTTTTGCCCGAACCGACGCGGCCGATGATGCCGACCTTTTCGCCAGCCTCGATCTTGAACGTGACCTTGTCCAGCGCCTTGCCGGGCGCATTGGGATAGCTGAAGCTGACGTTCTCGAAGCTGATACGCCCTTCATTGATCTTGCGGGTGACGTAGGCGCGCTCGGGTGAGCGCTCGCGCTCCAGCGCCATGATGCGGTTGATCGACTTGAGCGAAGCCAGCGTCTGGGTTCCGCGCGTGATGATCGAGGCAATGCCGGCGATCGGCCCCAGAACGCGGCCCGCCAGCATGTTGGCGGCGACAAGCGCGCCCACCGAGAGCTTGCCGTCGAGAATGAGAAACACGCCGATGATGACCATCAGCAGGCTCGTGATCTGCTGGGCCGAACTGGCGCTGGTCAATGTCAGCGACGACCAGAAGTGCACGTCCTCGCCCGATCGCGCCGTCGCCGCGACGGAGCGCTCCCAGGCGGTCTGCATGCGGGCCTCCGAGCCGGTGGCGCGGACGGTCTCCAGACCGGAGAGGGATTCGACCAACACGCCGTGACGCGCGGCGGATTCCGCCTGTAGGCGTTTCATCGCGCGATCGAGCGGACGCTGCATGATGAAGCCGACCGCGATCATGACAGGCAGCATGACCAATGGTATCCACGCCAGCGGCCCTGCGATCGTGAACAGCACGGCCAGGAACAGCATCGCGAACAGAAGATCGGTTGCCGAGACGATGCTGCCGGAGGTGAAGAACTCGCGCACCGAGTCGAAGTCGCGCAGTTGATTGGCGAGGATTCCGACCGAGGCCGGCCGCTGCGCCATCTTGACCGCCATGACGTGCTCGAAAATATTCGCCGCCAGCACGACATCCATGGTCTTGCCGGTGACATCGATCATGCGGCTCCGCACGGTTCGCAGCACGAAGTCGAACACGACGGCGATGCCCATGCCGACGGACAACGCGACAAGCGATGGAATGGCGCCGTTGGGAATGACCCGGTCGTACACGCTCATGGTGAACAGGGGCATCGCCAGCGCAAGCATGTTGATCAGGAGCGCCGCCAGCGCGATGTGCCCGTAACTGCGCCAGTGGACCTTGACCACCGACCAGAACCAATGGTTGCGAGGCAGGTCTCCCGCGGCAACGGCGCGTGCGTTGGCCTCGGCCGCGGCCCTCACCAGGAACGTGTAGCCGGTATAGTCGGCGCTAAGGGCCTTGATGCTCAGAACCTGCGGCGCACCATTCTGGATTGTCGGGTCCAGAACCTTGACGCTTTGATTGGCCGTATCGATCCCGAGGAGGATCAGCGCCGTGCCGGTCCGCATGATGAGGACGGCGGGAAGAACGATCGCCGGGATGTCGGCAATGTCCCGCTTGATCGCCTCTGTCTCCAGACCGGCCCGCCTGGCGGCCCGGTCGTACAGGGCCACCGAGAGCCGTCCATCGAGGATCGGAAGGCCGCCGAGCAGAGCCTCGCGGCTCACTGCGCGGCCGTGATGGGCAGCCAGGTAGGTCAGGGAAGCGGCAAGGGGGTCGGACCGTGGCGTGTTGAGATCGGCAGGACCGTTGATCCCGTCCGGCTCGTCTTCGATTGGCCGGGCGTCAGCCAGCTTGGGGGTTCGCGAGAACAAAGCAAATGCCTCTGATCATGAATAAGTCCGCCGAACCGCGGCTAACAACCGTCAGAATATAGTAGTCCCCTTTGCGGAACACACGCTGGATTCAGCTTTCCTGTCAGACAGTTAATGGAGGAGCCGGTGCGATCTGCGCACCGGATCCTCCTCACTCACCGAAATAACCCTAACGCCTACTTCCTGTCGGAAGGAAACGCCGACAGCAGCCAATGCGGCTTGCCGTCGTTCGCCGACGCATACGACATCGACGGCTGCACCGTCGGATCGACGTGGGTGGTTACCAGGTTTGGACTAAGGCCGTTCTTCTGGGCGAACCACTCCGGAGCGCCGAGCATTCTGGCTGCGGCTGCCCCGCGGGGCCAGCGGTCGGTAAAGGCTTCGCGCGGCTCGCTCACAGCGGCATAGGCGAGGGGAGCCGCGGAGGGCGCGACGGCAGCAGTCGAGACACGCAGCGGCTCAGAGCCGGTCTGAGGCAGCGTCAGACGGGGCGTAGGAAGGGTGTAAGCGGGCAGACCGATCGGCATCAGGTCGATCGGCGCCGCGTCAACCGGAGGAGGCGCCTTGAGGTACTCAAGCAGCGTCCCCATCGCCGCCAGCATCTGATAGTCGGCGAACACGATGACGCCGCGAGAGGACGTCAGCGAGACGGCGGCGTTGAAATACTGGTTCTGCGCATTCAGCAGATCGATCAACGAGCGCTGGCCGAGTTCGTATTCCTTTTCGTAGGCCGCAATGGCCTTGCGGTCCGCCTGCAACTGACGGGTCAGGGCTGCGACACGCGTCGCAGTGACCGTGCGTCCGGCCCAGGCCTTGTCGATGGATTCAAGTGCGTCCCGCTGCAACCGCGCATGGCGCATGGTCGCCTCGGTGTGACGCTCGGCCATCTCGTTACGGCGCCAGGCATCCTGGCCGCCGCGGAAGATATCCCAGGACATGACGACCTTACCGCTATAGTCGTCGTGGGTGACACCCAGATAGGGGTAGGTGTTGTCGGAATGGGTAGCGCGGCCCTCAAGCGACAGATTGGGGACGAACGCGCCGTCGGTGACCTTGAAGGCGTACTTGGCCGCGTCAACGTCGGCCTGTGCCGCCCTGATCGTCGGATTGAAGCGGATGGCTACTGCAAGCGCCTCGTCCCTGGTTGCCGGCAATCCAGACAGCGGGGCCGGGAAGCGGAGATTGTGCGGCTCCAGTCCGACGACCCTGCGGTATTTGGCCCGACCGTCGTCGAGGCTCCTGCGAAATTCCGCCAGCGTCGCGCGCGCGTTTTCGACCCGCTCCCGCGCCGTTTCCAGATCGCCTTCGCCGGCTCGCCCACCTGAGAAGCGCGAGTTGACGTTCGAAAAGATCTTCTCGTGGATGGCAACGTTCTGCAGTCCGAGTTCGACGAGCCGCAAATAGCGGACCACGTCGACGTAAGCTTCCGCTGCATCCAGCGCGATGAGTTCGGTTCGTTCACGAACCCGGAAGGCCGCGGCGTTGACCCTGGCCGATTGGCGCCAGATGTCATTGATCGATGCGAACCCGTCAAACAGCACCTGCCGGACGACGACTGAACTTTGAGATCCGTTGCGCCAGTTGCCGGCTCCCGGCGCCGGTATTGGCGTGGCCGACGAACTCACCACCGCGGCGCTCTGGTCGAATTTTTCCGGACCGTACCGCGCCTCCAGCCGAACCTGCGGCAGCAGCGTGCTTTGGGTCTGGCGCAACTCCGATTCCGTGGCGCGTCGATTCGCGGAAGCTTCGCCTACACCCGGATTGGTCAGGGCGGCCTGCCTCAACGCATCGTTGATGGAAAAAGGCTCCGCGGAAACAGGCGCAGTCGTAGCCAAAAAGATGCTGGCGAACGCAAAATATGCCGATTTCATCCTGGCCCCGCCCCGTAAAACTCTTCAAAGAAACCGCGGTCAAATCCGACTGGATCGCTCAACTGGATCAATTGAGCATGCAGGCTAACAAATGGAACCTAATTCCCCTATGACATTTCAGTCACACATTCGCCCAACCTTTGACAGATCGCCAACGCAGTTCGCGGGTTTTACGGCAAAAAGACCGTAATTCTGCCTGGGTATAAGTATTTCAATACCATTACCAGGCGCTGTCCGACGTCCCCAAGTCACTGATTCGCCTTTAATTTCGGGAGTATCATGATCCGGCTGCGAGCTAGATTGCAGCATGTGCCTTAACGCGGAACTAAGCTCGGCGGAGCGAACAGAAAAACCGTCGCGCGGGTCTGCGTACGAACAACCGGTAGTTAATCCGCTTATAAGATGCATCTATCGATATATGTGAAACAACGCACCAACTTGCGGGTCGTAGTCTCGGCGTCCCTGATCGAGGAGCCAACGAGGTCTCTGACTGAAATAGCTCGCATGCGGGCGCTCGCCGTATCGCGCATTGCGATCGCAACTGAGTTCGGCGTTCGATGATCTCCGGCATCGACGCAATGGCGGCCAGTGTCGTGCCGCCCCTGCGAGTGTAATCGGCGTTGCTGGATTTGGCCCCGTCGAGAGATTAGGATTTATCGCGGGGCGTGCCTTTTCCAGGAGGTTCGACCATGACACGACAACTTGTTTTCGCGCTGACCCTCTTAGGCAGCGGGTTGCTTCTGAACACGCCGGGAGAAGCACAGCAATGGCGCTGTGAAGACCAGGCGGCGAATTGCCTTGGCAGGTGCCTCGACAGGGCGGGTGGGGCAGGCGACTGGGGAGGCCATCAGAGCAAATGTTTGCGCTGCGACTGGCGGCTCATCAAATGCGTGCGCAACGCGACCATCCGCCTGACCCGTTATTCGACGGCGCCGTAACCGGTTCGGAACCAGCGCCAAGGCTTGATGTTACCCGTTTTGAATTTTTTCAGAGCGTCATCGAGAACGACTGAAGTTTGAAGCCTTGCACACGAGCGGCTCTGTACTTTCTTAACCGCTGCTCTGTATCTTCTCGGCAATCGCGGATCGCTCCCAAGGCCCGCGGGATTCAGTAACCGCGTAGGAAGCCCGTCGACTCAACCCGGCGGGTTTCTTTGGTTATGGGAACGTTTTGACTGTCTCGCAGTTGATTTCGCGGCGACGGAATCTTGCGAGGAGCGGGACAGTCCCGGCATCAGGCCATGCGGCGTAACGCCCGCGTGGCCTTTGTCTTGTGGAGGGCGGGGTCGCCTCGAGGGCACGAAGCGACCCCTGATCGCGCAGTACGCAGGCCATACTGGGGGGCGGCCAATCTGCGCGACTGCAGTCACGCTAGGCTTGTTTGGGCCGTCCGCAACGAAAGTCGCATATTAAGCTTGATGTCCGCCGTGGAGGTTAATTCTGGAACCGGCACTACGCGACAATGCGCCCGCCAGAAGAACTCTCGGCACAAAAATTGGAAGGTCGCTAGTGGCCCGCCTGTCGGCGCAACTCACTCGCTGACCCGACAAAAGCGAAAGCCCCGCCTTGGGGGAAGCGGGGCTTTCAATGTGGGCTTGCGAGGCTTGGGGGACCTCGGATCTGTGTCTGACCCATCGCAGAAAAGGTTCAACGAGCAGCAAGCTCCAGAAGCGGGTTTTTTGCTGCAGGCCAGACAAGCCGCCTCGCGTCGAGCGCGTCACTCTGCGCAATGGTGGCCATCCGGCCTAGTCGGTCCAAGTGCGCTCGCCGCATCGGCATTCGAACATGTGGATGACCGCCCCCGTGTCGGAAATCACCACCGCCCTGACATGCCGGAGTTTTTCATTGCAGAAGCGACAGGTCTTGCTGGCCTGGTCCACGACGGTCGCAATCTTCTCGGCGCGAAACAACTCCATGGCGCTCCCCCAATGGAAAGGCAGGACAGGGGAGTATTGGGCACGGGCAAAAGTGGTAATCCGTCGGCCGTTTAGGGCCACTTTCGAGGCGAGGATTAAATCGGCGCGCAATCAGCACATTGCCGGGGCCAATCCGTATCGTCGATACGTGCTCGCCCTTCCGCACAGAATCATGAATAATATCAGATCATTAGCTGGCGAATTTGGCGGAAGGGGTGTCAACCAAAGAGCACTGAAAAAGCTACGGTATTTTCGATTTTCTGTTTGATCCCACGCGCCACCCCACACTGTGGCAACATGAACCGTTCATTCGCTTCCAGCGTCGGTTTTGTAAGCGCTTTCTTCATACTGATTGGGGGGGCGATAATTTGGTCGGGCGCGGCTCTGGCAGCCTCGTATTCGCGATGGTCGGGCGCGGCACGATCGTGGATCGGGCGGCGCGCCCCGCGAGCCGTCCGCTTTCCTAGACGATCAAACTCTTGACGCGGTGCTCGATCAATCGCACCAGGCTCAGCGCGGTCAGTTCGGACGATTTCGGATTGGTCGCGAGCGGCCGGTTCTCTAGCTTGATTTCCATCCGGCCGAACTCCCCGGCGGCGACGATGCGATGCGCGTTCATCGTGAACTCGGGATCGGCGATCAGTTCCACCCGCGTTCGATCGAGCCCAAGACCGGCCAACGAGGTCACGACCGTCGCATTCGCATTCTGCGGATAGGAGGCCGAGGCTTCCCGCGCCGTGCCTTCGAAGAAGGTCTTGCGACGCGTCAGGTTCTCCAGATCGAGCAATTTCTCGGCAGCCGTATTCATCCACGCGCGAGGCGGCTTGATGATCTGATGCAGGACGTCGTCCAGTCCGAGAACGCCCGCACCGCCGAGTGCGTCGATGCCGCCGATCGCGCCCGACGGCACTTCGATGCGGCTGCCATTCTTTTCCGCGAGGTCGACCAGCCAGGCGAGCAGGCCGTCGTCGCTGAACGCGCTGGTCGACGCGATGATCATGGAAGGGGCGGCCGCGAGCGCAGCCGGCGCCCATTGCGCGATCGCCGCCCGTCCGGCAGCCTCGACGACCAGGTCCGGCTTGAACCCCGCAAGCTGTTCGGGGGATTCTAGGAAAGGGATGCCCGCGGGCAACTGGGCTCGCGCCTCGGGCGTGTTAGCGGTCGCGATGGCGACGATATCGAGCCGCGTCCGGCGTTTGCGGAGCAGTTCGCCGACACGCGAATTGATCGCGCCCCAGCCGATGAAGACCAGCCGCGGGTTTTCTTGCATGAACGTCTCCTCGACATGGTTTTCCGGAGCGAAGTCGTTCCGACGGCGTGTTCCCGACGGCGCGGAATTATCCCGATTTCTGTACAGACGGACTAGTTAGTTAGCCTTGACATTCATTTGTCCCTCGCCGACACTTTGCAAGCATTTTTTGGAGCGGGTGGTGCCGGAAGGCTTGAGCCAGTGGACGCGGAAGAGGGCCTGACATGAGCCTGGCGGTTGCCGAGACGGCCCAGAACGCCCCCGCGTATCTCGAGGTCGAGAACCTCAGCAAGGTCTATGCGACCGAGGACGGGCCGATCAGGGCGCTCGACCGGGTCTCGCTGCGTCAGGAGCGCGGCGAGTTCGTCTCGATCGTCGGTCCGAGCGGCTGCGGCAAAAGCACGCTGATGATGATCGCCGCCGGTCTGGCGTCGTCGTCTCATGGGCGTGTTCTGGTCGAGAGCAAGCGGGTGGACGGCGCCCGCACCGACCTCGGCATCGTGTTCCAGAACCATGTTCTGCTCGAATGGCGAACGGCGTTGGAGAACGTCATGCTCCAGGCGGTCGCGCGCAAGATGGACCTGAAGGTGGCCGAGCGGCGCGCCCGGGATCTTTTGGAAGCGGTCGGCCTGAAGGGTTTCGAGAACAAATATCCGCGGTCGCTGTCGGGCGGGATGAAACAGCGCGTCTCGATCTGCCGGGCGCTGATTCACGATCCCCCGCATTTGCTGATGGACGAGCCGTTCGGCGCGCTGGACTCGCTGACCCGCGATCAGTTGGTGCTGGATCTTCAGCGGATCTGCAGCGAGCGGAGCACGGCGGTCCTGTTCATTACGCACAGCATCGCCGAGGCTGTGTTTCTTTCCGACCGCGTGATCGTCATGACGCCGCGGCCGGGCAAGATCGACCGAGTGATCGACATCGATCTGCCCCGGCCGCGAACCCTTGCGATGCGGGACTCGCCCGAATTCGCACGCTACAGCCGCGAAATACTTGACGTGTTTCTCTCGCGCGGCATTCTGAAGGAATAGGTCAGGATCCGGCATGGTCGATATGGCGAGCGAAGATCCCACATCGCTGTCCATTGAGCAGGTGGAGCGGCGCGTCCAGGAGCAGGCTCGTGTCCGGCGCGCGCGGGATCGCCGTGCCGAGCTGATCTATCCGATCCTCGTGGGCATCGGCCTGCTCGGGGCGTGGGAGCTCGGCGCGCGCGCGTTCCAGATTCCGATCTACCTGTTCCCGCCGCCGTCCAGCGTCATCGCCTCTGCGGCCGCCAACTGGCAATTGCTGCTGCGGGAAAGCTGGATCACGTCGGTGGAAATCCTGGCCGGGTATGCCGTCAGCATTCTCGTCGGCATCCCGCTCGCGCTGGCGATTTTCCGCTGGCCGGTGTTCTCCAAGTCGGTCTACCCGCTGCTGATATCCTCGCAGGCGATGCCCAAGGTCGCCATCGCGCCGCTGTTCGTGGTGTGGTTCGGATTCGGTCTGATGCCGAAGGTGCTGATCGCGTTTCTGATCGCGTTCTTTCCCATCGTGATCAACACGGTGATGGGACTGGCGGCGATCGAGCGCGAGAAGGTCTATCTCGCGCAGTCGATGGGGCTGTCCTCGTTCGACACGTTCCGCCTGATCCGGCTGCCGCATGCGCTGCCCTCGATCTTCGCCGGGCTGAAGATCTCGATCACCCTGGCGGTCGTCGGCGCCGTGGTCGGCGAGTTCGTCGGCGGTGACGGCGGCCTCGGCTATCAGCTCATGGTTTCGAACGGAAGCATGGATACGCCGCTGCTTTTCGCGGGCATCGCCATGCTGACCGTGCTCGGCGTGCTGTTCTTCTGGATGGTGGAAGTGGTCGAGCGATTGAGCATGCCGCATCAGGAGAAGGCTTCCGGGTCCGTCGGCTCGGCCTGAGCCAGCAAAGAACAAGAATCGGCCGTCAAACGGTCCGCCGCGTCATCAATTTTGAAAGGAGAACCATATGAGCGTTGCAAGACATCCCCGTTCGAAGGAACTGGAGGGAGCTTCGCTTGAAGCTATCCTCGACAGATACGTCGCAAGATTCCGCGACCGGAAATCGGATTGGGCGGCGTTCGAGGATGCCAAGATCGAGGGCTTCAAGCGGGCGCAACATCGCTTCATCGGCGCCGGCGGTTCGGGAAAGCACGGCGATCCCAGCGTCATTCCGGCCGGAAACTTCACGCTCTCGATCATGTATGTCGAGCCCGGACAGGGCAACGCGGCACATACGCATGAAGTGGAGGAGGTATTTTTCGTGTTGCAGGGCTTCCTCGACGTGTTCGTCGAGGACGAGAATGGCAAGCGGATCACGACGCGGCTCGGCCCGTGGGAGTGCATTTCCACCCCCGCCGGCGTCATTCACGGCTATGAAAATGCCAGCCTCGAGCCGGTCTATTTTCAGGTGATGATCGGCCGCGGCAAGCCGGAAACCATGGGTTATGCCGACGACTCGCTGTACAAGCGCCGGGACGAGCATCTGAAGCCGGTGAAATGATTGCGCAGGCGCGCATGACTTGCCTTTGAGATGCACGGTCGGTACCTGCCGACCGTGCATCCTGACCGCCGCGAGATGCTCCAGGACACTGGAACGAGATCCGATGAGAAATGCGACATCATCTTCGACGCAGTCGAGCAGGCGCCGCAAGGCGAGCGGCAGTCGCACCCCGCGGGGAAGCGTAGCGCCCGTCAAGGCCGCTTCGGGCAAGGCCGCTTCAGGCAAAGCGGCGCCGAAAAGCGCGCGTGGCGGCCGCGCGGCAAACGGTTCGGGCGAGACCAGGCAGCGCATCCTTCACGTCGCGACCAAGGAATTCGCGGCCAAGGGCTACGACGGGGCGCGCGTCGACGACATCATGCGCGACTCCAACGTCAGCAAGAACCTCATCTATCACTATTTCGGCAGCAAGGAGCAGCTGTTCATCGAGGTGCTCGAGACGGCCTATGAAGGCATGCACGCGCATCAGACGGCCTGGCCGATCGACATGTCATCGCCGGTGGACGGGGTTCGCAAGCTCGTTCAGTCGACGTTCAACTACTGGCGCAACTCGCCCGACTTCATCGGCCTGCTGAATTCCGAGAACTTCCACAAGGGGCGGCATCTCCGCAAGACCAAGCTGACCAAGGCCGGTTATTCGGGCCTGCTCGGCAACGTCGCCAATCTCCTGAAGGAAGGCGAGCGCTCGGGCGATTTTCGGGACGACGTCGATCCGGTCGAGCTTTACGTCTCCATTTCGGCGCTGGCCTACCATTTCCTTTCGAACCGATACACGCTTGCCTATCTGCTCGACCGAAAGCTGTCGACCGAACAGGACGTGGACGCGCGGATCGCTCATATCGAGGACGTCGTTCTCGGCTATCTGCGATACGGCGCGCCGAACTCGAAATAGGATCACGGGTGGTGCCAGTCCTCCGGCGTCCGGATCGTTGACTAACTGGTCAGTTCAGTGAATTGTGGATCGCGTTGGGGGGAGTAGGAGGAGTGCAGATGCCGGTGCCCGACGTGTCCTCGTTGCTTCGAACGCTCGCCCAGAAGGCGGATCCCGCGCACAGCGCGCTGCTCGTCATCGACGTCCAGAACGACTTCGTCGCCGATGGCGGCTTCTTCGACAAGGTCGGCGGCGACGTGCGCACGATCCAGCAGCAGCGCGTGCCGAACCTGCTGCGTCTGATCGACGCGGCGCGGCAGGCCGGCGTCCTCGTCATCTTCGTGCAGGCGATCTACGATCCCGGCGATCTTTCCGACGCCATGCGCGAGCGCAACTTGCGGCTCAACAGCGAACTGCCGCGCTGTCTTTCCGGATCGTGGGGCGCCGAATTCTATCGAGTCGAGCCGTTGCCCGGCGAACCCGTGATCGTGAAGCATCGCTACAGTGCGATGGTCGGCACCGACCTGCTGGCGTTGCTGAAGGAGCGGGGCATCCGCAGCCTGCTGTTGTCCGGTGTCGCCACCGATACCTGTGTGGAGTCCGCCGGGCGCGATGCCTATTTCAGGGACTATTACGTGACGCTGGTCGAGGATTGCTGCGGCGCTGCGAGCGAGGACGACCATCGGTCGGCGCTCAAGCGTTTTCACCGGGACTACGGGCCGATCGTCACGTCGGACGCCGTGATGGCGGCGTGGCGCGAGCGGCGTCAAACCGCCGACGCAAGCCCCGCTAACATGGTGGCATCATGAGTCTCTATCGCAATTTGCTCGCACCCGCCTTGTTCAGTGTCTCGGCGGACCGCAGTCACGCACTGGCCCATGCCGCTCTTCGTTGGCCGCTGCCGTGGCGGGCGCTCTCGGCGGCATCAGGATTGGAGACGTCCGATCCGAGGCTGAAGACGCGGTTTGCCGGTCTCGAACTCGCAAATCCGATCGGTCTTGCCGCCGGCTTCGACAAGAACGGCGAACTGCTCGACTCGCTGTCGTGCCTCGGCTTCGGTTTCATCTGCGTCGGATCCATCATGCCGGAGCCGCGATACGGCAATCCCTTTCCGCGCCTGGTCCGTTATCGCGACCGGGAATCGATTGCCGATTCCATGGGCGTACCGAGCAAGGGCCGCAACTACGCGGTCGATCGGCTGCGCCAGGCGGGCGCACGACGGGTGCCGATCTTCGCCAATGTCGGCGGCTTCTCGTCCGAAGACATCGCCGCCGGCGTCATCCAGGTCCAGCCCTACGTCGATCTGGTCGAAGTCAGCCTGATGTGTCCGAACGTGCTGAAGGCGGGCGAAGTGTTCGACGAGATCGGGATGCTTCGCGGCATCCTCGACCGGATCGAGGCGCGGGTCGCGCAAGTCGTCGTGCGCGTCCCGAACGATACCACGCAGATGCCGGAACGGTTTGCCGAACTGATCGAGCTTTGCATCTCGGCCGGCGTGGCCGGCCTGAAGGTCGGC
>DATCXE010000338.1:0-15425 GCA_036565985.1 Bradyrhizobium sp. | reverse complement strand
CGCCGCGGTGCTGGCGTCAAGCTGCGCAAAGGCTCGCGCCTTGCGCGGCGACGGTGGCAAAAGAGCCGTTCACCGGGGAGAGCACGAAGTAAGCCGTAAAGCCACTGCGCAGGGAAGGCCGGGATGCTCCGCCTGTACCTGTATGCTCGTGTGCGCGTCTTTCTGTGCGCAACTGCACACGAGACCGCGGGTGCAGCGCGCACCCGGTCTTCCCTGCGCCCTCTATTTTTTCAGAGGGACAACCAAATGCAAACCTCGGGCGCATCGCGTCGCGAGATCGCGAACACACATTCAGTCGTCATCCCCGCGCAGGCGGGGATCAAGTATCCCAGAGACCGCAGTGATTGAATCGATAAGCCGCGGCGTACTGGATCCCCCGCCGGAGCCTGTCATCGGGCTCGCCGAAGGCGAGACCCGGTGGCGGGGGATGACGTGGCCTCCCAATTGCAGAAACATGCAAGCTTCCCGGAGTTCGCCAGCAGGCGCGCGTTCGCGCGACCCGTCAACTCGCGCAGCAATGACGGCGGGGCCGAAAGATTGAAACTGATGCTGCATCGCGCCGCACCACATCCCGACCGGAACGGCCTACTCCCGCTTCGGCGGATTTTCCTTCAGGAAGCGCTCAAGATCGGGCTGCACCGAATAAGGCAGCGGGATCGGATCGCCCATGTGGTCGATCGCGCGATCGAGGGCGAGGCGCACCATGCGGGCGAGTTCGGCCTTGCGGTACGGCTTGGTCAGCAGCAGCACGCCTTCGCCCGGGCGTTCGCCCGCATCGAACGCGCCGAACGTGTTGCCGGATGTGTAGAGCACCCGGAGCGGCTTACGCAACTCGGTGACCTTTTGCGCGAGCTGCCGGCCGTTCATGGCCCCCGGCATGACGATGTCGGTGAACAGGAGATCGAATGCGGTTCCGGCGTTGACCAGTTCGAGCGCCTCGGCCGGGTTGCAGGCCGCGATCACCTTGTAACCGAGGCTTTCGAGCCGGCCGATGACATGCGCGCGTACGACGTCGTCATCCTCCACGCACAGGATGGTTTCCGATCCGCCGCGAAGTTCTTCGTTGCCCGCCATCCGCGCATCGCTCGCCGGAGGCAGCTCCGAAAGTTCGATATCCGCCTTCGGAAGGTAGATGCGGAAGCAGGCGCCCCTGCCTTCCCGGCTCTCGACCACGACAGCGCCGCCGGACTGTTTTGCAAATCCGAACACCATGCTCAGGCCGAGGCCGGTACCCGATCCGAACTGCTTGGTCGAAAAGAACGGCTCGAAGATCCTGTCGCGGATGGCGGCCGGAATGCCGGCGCCGGTATCGTGCACCTCGACGACGACGTAGTCGCCCGAACCGAGCCCGCCGATGTCGGCGTCATGCTCGCCGCGGGTGAAATTCCTGGTTCTGAAAAGCAGCCTGCCGCCGTCAGGCATGGCGTCGCGGGCGTTGATGGCGAGATTTACCAGCGCAGAGGAGAGCTGGCTGCGATCGACCAGGGCCGGCCAGGCCAGATCGTTCAAGGCGGTCTCGATCTGGATCTGCCTGCCGAGTGTCGGCGACAGCAATTGCACCACCTCTTCGACGAGCGCATTGACATCGGTCTCGCGCGGCCGCAGCGGCTGCTTCCTGGCAAAGGCGAGCAGGTTGGCGGTGAGCTGCGACGCGCGGTCCGCCGCATCGTCGATCATCCTGGCAATCGAGGCGAGCGCCGGGTCGTGCTTGACCCCTTCGGCCAGGATCTCGATCGTACCCGTGATCACGGTGAGCATGTTGTTGAAGTCGTGGGCGATGCCGCCGGTCAGTTGCCCGACCGATTCCATCTTCTGCGCCTGGAACAATTGCTCTTCCGCGGCACGTTTTGCCGTGATGTCCCTGACGAAGGCGTTGATGATGAAGCCATCGTTGCGACGCAGCGCCGTGAGCGACACCTCGGCGAAGAATTCGCTTCCGTCCTTGCGGAGCAGAGGCGTCTCGTAACGTCCGCCGGCGGCCTCGCCTACGGCCGCGCTCAGAAACTGATCGATCCACTGCCGGTGACCGACCCACAGGGATTCCGGAAACAACAGCTTCTCCACGCTGCGGCCGATGGCCTCCTTGCGCGTCCACCCCATCAACGCCTCGGCGTGCGGGCTCCAGTTGAGGACGACGCAGTTCCCATCGGTCTGAACGAACGCGTCGAGCGCTTCCTCGATGATGGCCCGCGCCATCTTTTCGTTGTCGATCAGCGTCTGATATGCCCGCTCCTGCTCCGGCTCGCGGCGAACATCCGCAGGCTTTCGCAAACCATTGGTGATTCCGATGGCGAGAACGATCCCGAATACCGACGCAATGGTGCCACCGGCGACCGCCGCACCAATGATTGCCGTCAACGATCTGTGCGGAGGCGCCCCGGCGACGAAAAAATAGGCAAATGCGCTGACGACGCAGGACGTCACCCCGACCAGCACAACCATCGCGAGCGCGAGGCGGCTTGCTACCGTCATAGCCTCCCCCGTCCCGAGGCGATGGATGAATACCCGCTTTTCTCAGCCCATCTCGACTGCACCGGGCAATGCTGCAGTGTCCCGTCGTTGCTTACCCGACTTCAGTTGGCGATCCCACACTTTTCGTCCCGTAAAATTACGGAGCGCCGGACCGGCGGCCGATTGCACTTGCATAACCTGCTGTGGCGCGACCGGTTTTCCGGCCGCTTAGCTCGCCCGCGTATGCGCCAACAGCGCTGCGCCAAACGCCTCAAACAGCTTCCGATTGATCGGATTGCGTTGCGGGTCGTACTCCGCATGCCACTGGACGCCGAGCGCAAAGGCGGACGCGTCCGCGATCCGGATCGCTTCGATGGTGCCGTCTTCGGCAATGCCTTCGATGACGACGCGCAGGCCGGGTTCGAGGATGCCCTGCCCGTGCAGCGAATTCACGCGAATGGTCTCGCAGCCGAGCAGGCTGGCAAACGTTCCGCCCGGCGTCAGGTGGACGTCATGCCGGTCGGCGAACACCACGGTCGGATCGGGATGGATTTCGCCGTTCTCCAGCCGCGGCATGCGGTGGTTCATGCGGCCCGGTATCTCGCGGATTTCAGGGTGCAGCGAGCCGCCGAAGGCGACGTTCATTTCCTGCAGGCCGCGGCAGATGCCGAAGATCGGCACGCCGCGGGCGACGCAGGCTTCCGTCAGCGCCAGGGCAACGTCGTCACGGTGGATGTCGTAGGGCTCGTGCCGCTCGTGCGGTTCGGTCTTGAAACGCGTCGGATGCACATTGGCCCGGGCGCCCGTCAGCACCACCCCGTCCACGACATCGAGAAGCGCGCCGATATCGGTGATCTCGGGCGACCCGGCAAACATCAGCGGCAGCGCACCGGCAACGTCGGCCACCGCGCGCAAATTGCGCTCTCCGACCATCTGCGTCTGGAAGCGATTTTCGACGCGATGGGCGTTCCCGATCACACCGACCACGGGTCGTCTCATCGCAAATATTCCGCTGTCATCGTCCTGTGCAAAAGGATTGTTCTGGGTTTGGCCACGATTCCAGACAATCATGCCTGCGGGAGGGCAGCGGATCAATATCCAGCGAGTTGCCGCGGGCCTGCCCTGCTATTTTCGCGTAAAGGCCTCCTTGGCGTCGATCCCCTCGACCCCGGGCAGGCCGGCCGCCCGGAGCGCAGTGGCGGCCGGATTATCGGCGCCGTTCAGCCACGGCAATTTCGCCTCGATGCCGCGCGTGACGGGCTCGCCCAGCACGCCGCCGAAATCGAGCGGCCAGTACCCATTCGGCACCACCTCGGCGGTGAGCCCCTTCAGGCGATAGCCTTTTCCGAGCACAGCTTCGGCGTCGTCAGGCGCGACCACCCGGGCAGTGCCGGGATTGGCCGGATCGGCGAAGGTAACGAGCACCGGGATCAGCGCGCCCTTTACAGGCGCGATGCCGCTCAGCCGGCTCATCTCGTTGAACGACACCCGCTTGCCCGCGGCCTCGATATAGGCGCGGAGCGCCACGTAATTCACGTCCTCCAGCACGAGTTTGTTGTTGTCGACGTGAGCCAGCAGCGCGAGGAGGTTTTTGCCACCGCCCAGATCGACGAAAACGGCGTCACCGACGGTGCGGGTCTGGCCGCGGCGGCTGTAGCTGCGGTCGGGATGGACCGCGACCACGCTGGATGCCGATTTGCTGCCCTCCGGAGTTTCGACCTCGACCGCCAGGCGAAATTTATGGGCGGGACGGTTGATCCTGATCTGGTCGCCAATGACCAGCGCCGCCAGCAGCGCAATCGGGCCGAACCATTTGAAAATCATCCCATCCCTCGCCGCGCCCGTCACATCGAATTCATCCACCGCTTGGCACAGCGGACACGCCAGCGTCAAACCGGCGCGCATGGCGGCTTGATCCCGGCCGCGTTTTGGCGAAAGACTGGCGGAACGATATTCTGGGAGAAGGAATCAACGTGACAGGTCCCGCTGACAATCGCCTTCAGGCCCGCAGCGATCTGGCGTGGGCGATATCGGTCGGCGGCATCGGCGTCGTCCTGTTTTTCGCGCTATTGCTGTTCACCTGGTATTTCGCCGCGACACTGTTTCTGATCTTCGCCGGCATGCTGCTCGGCGTGGCGCTCAACGCCATGAGCAACCTGCTCGGACGTGTCGTCCGCCTCCCGCACGCGTTGCGGCTGACCATCGTGTGCCTGGCGGTCGCGGGCATGCTGTCGGGCATCATCTTCCTCGGCGGCACCACGATCGCCCAGCAGACCACCGTGCTGAGCAACACGCTCAAGTCGCAGCTCGTCAACGTCAAAGGCTTCCTGGAAAGGAACGGCATCGACACCAGCCTGTTCGATTTCGGAAGCCTGTCGTCGCAGTCGGACGCTTCCGCACCGGCCGCTCCGAGCTCCCCGCCGACCCACTCGCTGCCCAGCGCCGGCACGATCGCGTCGAGCGGCGGCGCGATCTTCAGCCAGAGCCTGAAACTGATCCTGGGGACCGCAAGCGCGGTCGGAAACTTCTTTATCGTGCTGTTTCTGGGGATCGCGTTTGCGACCCAGCCGAGCGTCTACCGCAACGGCCTGCTGTTCATGGCGCCAGCCAAACACCGTCTGCGCGTGGCGGCGATCGTCGACCGGATCGGCGAAACGCTGGAGCGCTGGCTGATCGCGCAGATCATCACCATGGCCGCAGTGTTTTTCGTGACCTGGGTCGGCCTTGAAGTCATCGGCATCCAGAGTGCGTTCATCCTGGGCATCCAGGCCGGGCTGCTCGCCTTCATCCCGACGGTGGGTGCCATCCTCGGCGGATTGATCGTGGTGCTGGCCAGCCTCGCCTCCGGCTGGGTCGCGGGCCTCTCCGCCTTCGTCCTGTTCCTCGGCGTGCACGCCCTGGAGAGCTACGTGCTGACGCCGATCATCCAGCGCCAGGCGCTGGATATCCCGCCCGCCACGCTGTTCGCGTTCCAGATCCTGCTCGGTGTCGTGTTCGGCGTCTGGGGGTTGGCGCTGGCGCTCCCCCTGATGGCCATCGCCAAGGTCATGATCGACCATTTCAAGGCGGAAGACGCGCCGGCCACGACAATGGCGGCCTGAGTGCGATCAACCGGCCGTGGTCAGCACCGTCTCGGTGTGCTCGACCTCGGGCGGCGCAGCGAAGTACTGCCCGACCAGGCCGCGCCATGCCGTGAAGTCCTCCGAGCCGCGGAAATCCACGGTGTGGTTTTCCAGCGTTTCCCACTGCGCCATCAACCGGTAGCGCTGCGGCTTTTCGATCGATTTGTGCAGTTCAAATCCCTTGCCGCCCTTGGCGCGCAGGAACAGCGGCCGCGCCTTGGCGACGGCGGCTTCAAAATCCTTCTCAGTGCCGGGCTTGACGTCGATTTGTGCGATTTCGGTGATCATCTGGGGTACGCCTTCTGATGGGAATGGGCGTGTCTAACCCGGCCGCCGGAAAAGAAAAAGGCGCCTTGCGGCGCCTCACGTCAGTAGAGCTCCGGCAACTAGCGGAACAGCAGCACCGCGCCGGCAATGATCATCGCGCAGCCGATGAACATGATGGCAGGCCAGCGCGTTCTGCGCTGATCATAACGCCCCTGCGCACGACGCTCCGTGATGAGCGCCCTCTCGAATTCTTCCGAGGAAGAGAACATGCAGGCAAAACCGCCACGGGTGGAAGCCGCGGCCGCTTCGAGCGACGTCAGGGCAGCCTGTGGGTTTTGTCCGCGCATCGAGTCCATGGCGCAGATGATATGGACGGAATGGTAAACGAGAGGTTACCTGGCGCAGTTGTCGACTTCGCCGGGCGCTTAGGTCGTCGCGGGCGACTGGCGCGCCGAACCGGGAAGCCCCGCGGTCTTGCGCCGCCACTTTTCGAGCGACAACGGCAGTTCCTCTGCCGCCTCGACGCGATTGCGGCCGCTGCGCTTGGCCTGGTAGAGCGCGGTATCGGCCGCCGCCAGCAGCACTTCGAGTTCGGTGCCGGCCGGCCCGCCGGCGACGCCGATGCTGACGGTCGTGTCGACCGGACCTTCCTCGCACACGATGTTGGACGCCTCGAAGGCCTCGCGCACCCGCTCGGCCACGATCACCCCCTCCTCCAGCGCGCACGGCAGCAGCGCGGCGAACTCCTCGCCGCCGATCCGGCCCGACAGGTCGCTGATCCGCAGGCTGCTGATCACCACGGTCGAGAACAGCTTGAGGATTTCATCGCCCGCCGGGTGACCGAAGCGGTCGTTGATGCTCTTGAAATGGTCGATGTCGAAAATCATCACCGTCACGGGCCGGCCCGCGGCGGATTCGCGCTCGATCACCCGCTGGCACGCTTCCGAAAAACCGCGGCGGTTCAGCATCCCGCTCAGCGGATCGACCGAGGCCGCGGTCTTATGCACGGTCACGGCGCGGTCCGACACCAGCATGAAGATCACGAACACGGTGCCGATCGCGTAGAGAATCAATTCTATCGAGAACGCCGTCACCCAGATGCTGCTGGCGAAGGTTTCGTCGTGCGGACGCAGGAGGCCGCCGAGGAGGATCGGCAGCATCAGCACGCAGCCGTGCATGACCGGCACCGCGATCGTCGGCCAGCGCTTCTGCATGGTCCGCCGTCGCTCGCTCCACAATTCGGAAGCCGTAAGCGCCGCATAGACGGCGACGATCGCAGCACCGACGGTCAGGCGCATGGCGACGTTCAACGACGGCAAGGCCACGGCGATGCCGATCCACACGATCGCGCCGAATACCAGCCCCGGAAGGTGGGGTTTGCGACCGAGGAACACCCGCGACGCATTCCAGACCATGCCGCAGGCGATGAATCCAACCGCATTCAGCGCCAGCAACAGTGGGTCGCCGAGTTTCGAACCGCCGATGGTCCAGATCGCCACCGAGGCCGCGCCGATCAGATAGGCCGTACCCCACCATTTCAAGGCCGGGATGTTTTCCTGCTTGCCGAAGAACACCAGCATGGCCCCGAGCATGCCGGCGACCATCGTGGCAAACAGATAGAGCGTGGCGGTATCGAACGACATGGGTCTACCCGAACGCGTGTGATGCAGATCGTTTGGCGCGCAGCGAAAATGCGATTTCGCGCCATTGCATCGCAGACACTAGGAGCGCCGTATTCCGAATCCGTTTGCGCGGGTAGCCAAGTTTTCACGAAAAACCGTGGTAACTCATCACTAAATGGAAACCAAAAAGGGCGCCGATCGGCGCCCTTTTTCTTCGTTCGATGCATGCAGCAATCGCTGCAAATTTTAGCGAAGCAATTAGCGCTTCGAGAACTGGAACGACTTGCGCGCTTTCGCCCGGCCGTACTTCTTGCGCTCCACGGTACGGGAGTCGCGGGTCAGGAAGCCGCCCTTCTTCAGGACGCCCCGCAGATCCGGCTCGAAGTTCGTCAGAGCCTTGGAGATGCCGTGGCGCACGGCACCCGCCTGGCCGGACAGACCGCCGCCGGCGACCGTGCAGACGACGTCGTACTGGCCGGCGCGCGCGGCTGCGACCAGCGGCTGCTGGATCAGCATGCGCAGAACCGGGCGGGCGAAATAGACATCGACCTCGCGGGTGTTGACCAGGATCTTGCCGGCGCCCGGCTTGATCCAGACGCGCGCGACCGCGTCCTTGCGCTTGCCGGTGGCATAGGCGCGGCCGTACTTGTCGACCTTCTTGACGTATTTCGGCGCGTCCGGAGCCACCGCCGCCTTCAGCGACGACAACTGATCGAGAGACTGCATGGTATCCGACATCTTATGCGGCCCTCATGTTCTTGCGGTTCATCGAAGCGATATCAACCTTCTCGGGCTGCTGGGCTTCATGGGGATGTTCGGCGCCGGGGTAGACGCGCAGATTGCCCATCTGCACACGGCCGAGCGGGCCACGCGGGATCATGCGCTCGATCGCCTTCTCGACCACGCGCTCGGGGAAGCGGCCCTCGAGGATCGACTTCGCGGTCTGTTCCTTGATGCCGCCGATGAAACCGGTGTGCTTGTAGTAGACCTTGTTGTCGCGCTTGCGACCCGTGAGCACGACATGCGCCGCGTTGATGATGACGACATGGTCGCCGCAGTCGACGTGGGGCGTGTAGGTCGGGAGGTGCTTGCCGCGCAGGCGCATGGCGACCAGGGTGGCAAGCCGGCCGACCACCAGACCCTTGGCGTCGATCAGCACCCACTTCTTCGTCACCTCGGCGGGCTTAGCCGAAAACGTTTTCATGTGAGGAATCCGTGAAAATGGAAATCGGCGCCAGATGCGCCGAACTGGCGGTTTTCTAGAGAACGGCACGCAGATCGTCAACGCCAATTCATCAAAAATACATCAACAAAAACATACGCTTATAAATATGGTGCAATAATACCGTGAAAAACCTTATTTGGTTGGAATGGAATAGGTCGCCGTGACATGGGCGATCGGATCAGGCGACGAGCCCGAGAGCAGATTGACCTCGCCGACAGCCAGGCGCTTGCCGAGTTTCAACAACCTCGCCGCCGCCAGCACATCCTGGTTCGGCTGGCCCTTGCGCAGGAAATTGATGTTGAGATTGGTGGTCACAGCGAGGCCAACCGGGCCGATCGCCGATAGCAGCACCACGTACATCGCGAAATCGGCCATCGCCATCAGCGTCGGCCCCGACACCGTGCCGCCGGGGCGCAACATACGCTCGTCGAAGCGCCGGCGCAGCAGGCAGGTCTCGCCATCGGCGCTTTCGATGGTGATATCGCCATCGCTGAATGCCTGGGGAAACTCCTCGTGAAGGAACTTCTCCAGTTCAGCGACGCTCATTTTCGCGGCCGCCATGCGTCCCTGCCCTCGCTTCAGTTCGCCTGTTACATTAGGTTGTCGTCAAAGCCCAAGAGAAAACTCGAGTGAACACTCGAGTGAAAAGCTCGGGTGCAAGCCTTTGAGTGGTAAACAAATGCCCGCCCAGATCGCCCGCGCGTCAGCGCCGCAACCACCGATCCTGCTGCGCGAAGACGCAGGCTCCATCACCGTCCTCACGCTCAACCGGCCGGCGGCGCGCAACAGCCTGTCGGAAGCCCTGATCGCCGAACTGCACGGTGCGCTGAGAGAAATCCACGACGACAGGCGTGTCCGAGCGGTCGTGCTTGCGGCCAACGGCCCGGCATACTCGGCCGGCCATGACATGAAGGAACTGACCTCGCGCCGCACCGATGCCGATCGCGGCCGGGCCTACTTTGCGCAGATCATGGACGCCTGCAGCGCGATGATGCAGGCGATCGTGCATCTGCCGAAGCCGGTTGTCGCCGCCGTGCAGGGCATCGCCACCGCCGCCGGCTGCCAGCTGGTGGCAAGCTGCGATCTGGCCGTCGCCTCGGAGGCCGCCGGCTTCGCCACGCCCGGCGTCGATATCGGGCTGTTCTGCTCGACGCCGATGGTGGCGCTGTCGCGCAACATCCCGCGAAAGCAGGCGATGGAAATGTTGCTTACCGGAGAGCCGATTTCGGCGGAGACAGCCAAGGCAATCGGCCTCGTCAACCAGGTCGTCGCCGCCGGCACCGAACGGGATGCAGCGATTGCGCTGGCGCAAAAGGTCGCGCTCAAGTCCGCCTACACCGTCAAGCTCGGCAAGGAGGCGTTCTATCGCCAGGCCGAGATGAACCTTGCCGACGCCTATCGCTATGCGGCACAGGTGATGACCGAGAACATGATGGCGCGCGACGCCGAGGAAGGCATCGGCGCCTTCATCGAGAAGCGCGAGCCGAAATGGCGGGATGAATAGTTTTCCGTCATTGCGAGCGAAGCGACGTTAGATTTCGTCATTCCGGGATGGTGCGCAAGCACCAGACCCGGAATCTCGGGATTCTCAGGTGCGCAATTGCGCACCGTAGTTCGATGCTTTGCATCGCCCCGGAATGACAAACAGGATAGAGAATGAACCACGACACCTACGACGACAACTACATCCGCGGCATCCTCAACGGCGTGAAATCGATCGCGATGGTCGGCGCGTCGCCGGTCAACGTGCGGCCGAGCTACTTCGCGTTCAAGTACCTGGCGCAGCGCGGCTACGACATGATTCCGGTCAATCCCGGCCATGTCGGCAAGAGCCTGCTCGGCAAGCCGTTCGTCGCTTCGCTGTCGGACATCAGCCGCCCTGTCGACATGATCGACATCTTCCGCAATTCCAGCCACATCATGCCTGTGGTCGAAGAAGCGCTGAAACTGTCGCCGCCGCCGAAGGTGATCTGGATGCAGCTTGGCGCGCGCGATGATGCTGCGGCCGAAAAAGCCGAAGCCGCCGGGCTCAAGGTGGTCATGAACCGTTGCCCGAAGATCGAGTACGGACGGCTGTCGTCGGAGATTTCGTGGATGGGGGTCAATTCGCGAACGCTGAGCTCGAAGCGCGCGCCAATCCCGACGCAGGGCATGCGCCTGTCGCTGAACCGGACCAGCGTCGGCGGCGGCGAGACTGCGGCATCCGACCGCGCCGCAAAGAACAAGAGTGAGCTATCGTAGGCTGTTGCGATACATTTGTTTCGCAAATGAGGCATCACGAAGCTGGCACGTTTCCGACGTTCGATATGTGACCCATCCAACTTGACGGCGGCCGCGGCTGCGATCAGCATGCCGCGCATTTTGAACCAAGCCAGAACAACAGGACTGATAGATGACCGACCGTTCCCCCGGATTTTCGACCCTTGCCGTGCATGCCGGCGCGCAGCCTGATCCGACCACCGGCGCGCGGGCGACACCGATTTATCAAACCACGTCTTTCGTTTTCAACGACGCCGATCACGCCGCCTCGCTGTTCGGCCTGCAGGCGTTCGGCAACATCTATACCCGCATCGGAAATCCGACCAACGCGGTACTTGAAGAACGTGTCGCAGCCCTCGAAGGCGGCACTGCCGCGCTCGCGGTAGCATCCGGACACGCCGCGCAAGTTGTCGTGTTTCAGCAATTGTTGATGCCCGGCGACGAGATCGTCGCGGCGCGCAAGCTCTACGGCGGATCGATCAACCAGTTTACCCACGCGTTCAAGAGCTTCGGCTGGAACGTGGCGTGGGCCGATCCCGATGACATCGGCAGTTTCGAGCGCGCGATCACGCCGCACACCAAGGCGATCTTCATCGAGTCGATCGCCAACCCCGCCGGCAGCATCACCGATATCGAAGCGATTGCGGAAGTCGCCCGGAAGGCCGGTGTTCCCCTGATCGTCGACAACACGCTGGCGACGCCCTATCTGATCCGCCCGATCGATCATGGCGCCGACATCGTCGTGCATTCGCTGACGAAGTTCTTGGGCGGCCACGGCAACTCGCTCGGCGGCATCATCGTCGATGCCGGCACCTTCGACTGGTCGAAGGACAACAAGTACCCGATGCTGAGCGAACCGCGCCCTGAATATCACGGCATCAGGATCCAGGAGACGTTCGGCAATTTCGCCTTCGCGATCGCCTGCCGCGTGCTCGGACTGCGCGACCTCGGCCCGGCGCTGTCACCGTTCAACGCCTTCATGATCCTGACCGGCATCGAGACGCTGCCGCTGCGCATGCGGAAGCATTGCGAGAATGCGAAAGCGGTTGCGGAATTCCTGTCCACCCATCCGGCCGTGGCATCGGTGAACTACGCCGGCCTTGAGAGCGACAAGTACAACAAGCTAGCGCGCAAATATGCGCCGAAGGGCGCCGGCGCGGTGTTCACATTCAGCCTGAAGGGCGGCTACGACGCCGGTGTCAGCCTGGTGTCCAACCTGAAACTGTTCTCGCATCTGGCCAATGTCGGCGACACCCGTTCGCTGGTGATCCACCCGGCGTCCACCACGCACAGCCAGCTCGACGACGCCGCCAAGGTGAAGTCGGGCGCCGCGCCCGACGTCGTGCGGCTGTCGATCGGCATCGAGGACAAGGAAGACCTGATCGCGGATCTGCAGCAGGCGCTGACGGCGTAAGAGTCGTCCGTCATTCCGGGATGGTGCGTTAGCACCAGACCCGGAATCTCGAGATTCCCCGGGGGTGCAATTGCACCCCTGAGGTCTGGTCCTTCGGACCATCTCGGAATGACGGTGCTCCAGAGCCGTTAACCTCCTCAAATCACAAGCCTCTCGTTAACGCTCATTCCGGCATAAAGTAGCTCTGAACCACCTCGGATGATTCGGAGCCAACGATGTTGCGCTGGATGACGCCATTCCTTGTCGCGATTTTCGCGATCGGAACCGCTGCCGCCCAGAGTCCCGAAGCCACCAAGGCCGCTGACAGCCCCGCAGCAGCCAAGCCTGCCGATGGCCCGTCCGCCGCCCAGGCTACCGACAACCCGGCGACCGCGAAGCCCACCGACACGACAACCGCCAAGCCCGCTGACAACCCGACAACGGCCAAACCCGCGGACAGCCCTGCCATCGCCAAGTCGGCCAACAGCCCTCCCGCCGCCGCGAAGCGCGCCGGCAACTCCGCCGCTCCCAGGCGCGCCACGGTCGTCGCCGCCGGCCAGTTGCCGCCGGGCCTGCCCCGCGCCCACTATAAGTACCGGACCACGGTTGCCCCCGCCGCGCCCCTCTACGTGCGCCGCGGCCGTGCGTTGGTGATCGAAGAAGAAACAGAGGTGCTGTTCCCGCCGTTCGGCGTGGTGCCCTTCGCGCCGGGCGTCAACGGTACGCCCCTGCTGCCGGGCTCCTCGACGCTGCCCGGCTATTACGGTACGAGCCATTCCTACAGCTATGACGGGCCCTATTACGGCGGCCCCTACACGCCCTATTGGGACCGGCTGCCTTACGCCTGCGGCGTGTACGGATATTGCTAGGAACGGATCATCGACGTGGCAGGGGCACCGCGAAGGACCAGCGACAAGACCTCCGCCAACGCGATTACGGCGGATCTGGTCGCCGTGCTCGTCGCCGTCACCGACGGCGAGCCCAAGATCATGACCATCGCCAACGCCGGTGCGCTGCCGAGCGGTCCGTTCGAATTTGCGCACCGCTCGCTGCAAACAGGGCTGCGGGCGTGGGTCGAGGCGCAGACCGGGCACCCCCTGGGCTATGTCGAGCAACTCTACACCTTCGCCGATCGCGGCAGGACCGGCGATGCCAGGTCGCCGCATTCGATCTCGATCAGCTATCTCGGCCTCGCCCGCGAAGACCAGGTGGGTCAGGGTTTCGAGGCGCACTGGTCCGGCTGGTACGAGTATTTCCCATGGGAGGATCAACGGGCCGGCCTGCCGGCTTCGCTGGCGAAGATGCTGGCGTCGCGGCTGCGGGCGTGGTCGAAAGCGGCATCCACGGCCGCCCTGCAGCGCCAACGCTGGCAGCGCGCCGCCATCACCTTTGGCCTCGACGAGCGCGAATGGAACGAGGAACTGGTGCTGCAGCGCTACGAGTTGCTCTACGAAGCCGGCCTGATCCCGGAAGCCGTCCGTGACGGAGCTGACGCCACGGCCGTCATTCCCGGCCGGCCGATGACCGGCGACCATCGCCGTATCTTAGCTACCGGAATTGCCAGGCTGCGCGCCAAGATCAAGTACCGCCCCGTTGTGTTCGAACTGATGCCGGCCGAATTCACCCTGCTGCAACTGCAACGCAGTGTTGAGGCGCTTGCAGGCCGGCTGGTGCACAAGCAGAACTTCCGCCGCCTCATGGAGCAGCAGCAACTCGTTGAGGAAACTGGCGCAATCGCCGCCGACACCGTCGGGCGGCCGGCAAAACTGTTCCGCTTCCGCCACGCCGTGCTGGCCGAACGGGCGGTTGCCGGAACCAAGCTCCCGCTTTCACGCACTTGACTTCGATTATGCTCAGGATAAGTATAAGCCATAATATGCTCATGGAGAGTATAAATGGCCGACCTCAGCTCCGCAGCGCTCGCCCGTTCCGCAAAGCTCTATGACCGGGTCAGGCGGGTCATACCGCCGCCCGAATGGGCCACCTTCGCCGCGGATGTCGACGCTGTCCTCGAGCTGAAGCGGGCCCGCAACGCGGTCATCTTGGCGCACAACTATCAGACGCCGGAAATCTTCCACGGCGTCGCTGACATCGTGGGCGACAGCCTCCTGCTCGCGCGCGAAGCGACCAGGGTCGACGCCGACATCATCGTATTGGCCGGCGTGCACTTCATGGCCGAGACGGCGAAGCTGCTGAATCCGAAAAAGACCGTGCTGATCCCGGACCTCGCGGCCGGCTGTTCGCTCGCGGACTCCATCACCGCGCAGGACGTGCGGCTGATGCGCCAGCGCTATCCCGGCGTGCCCGTCGTCACCTACGTCAATACGTCGGCCGCGGTGAAGGCTGAATCCGACATCTGCTGCACCTCGGGCAACGCGCTCAGGGTCGTCGAGTCGCTTGGCGTCGAGCGCGTGATCATGCTGCCGGATGAGTATCTGGCGCAGAACATTGCCGCACAGACCGGCGTGAAGATCATCGCGTGGAAGGGCCATTGCGAGGTGCATGAGCTGTTTACGGCCTCCGACGTCCGGCAACTGCGCGAAAATCATCCTGACGTGACCATCCTCGCGCATCCGGAGTGCCCCCCCGAGGTGGTAGCTGAGGCCGATTTCTCCGGCTCGACCGCAGCCATGTCGGACTTTGTCGGCAAGCAGCGGCCGCCCCGGGTGGTGCTGCTGACGGAATGCTCGATGAGCGACAATGTTTCGGTGCTCCACCCTGACGTGGAGTTCATCCGACCCTGCAATCTGTGCCCGCACATGAAGCGGATCACGCTGAAAAACATTCGCCACGCGCTGGAGACCGGCCGGCACGAGGTGACGATCGATCCCGCAATCGCAGCGCAGGCCCGGCGATCCGTCGAAAGGATGCTGGTGCTATGAGCACAGAGATTTCAGCGCTGAGCAACCGTCCCGTCGTCATCGGCGGCGGCGCCGCCGGATTGATGACGGCGCTGCTGATGGCGCCGGAGCCGGTGTTGCTGGTATCGAAGGCGCCGCTTGGGGCGGAGGCTTCGAGTCTGTGGGCGCAGGGAGGATTGGCCGCGGCGGTGGGTGGGGATGACGACCCCACCCTGCATCTGGCCG
>DATCXE010000323.1:0-6951 GCA_036565985.1 Bradyrhizobium sp. | reverse complement strand
TGCGATGCGCAGGGCATTCGATGCTTCCCTGAAAAAGCTCCGGCTCGACCGGGTCGATCTCTATCTGGTGCACTGGCCGGCGCCGAGGATGAACCTGCCGCAGATGTTCGAGACGCTGATGCGGCTCAAGGATGAGGGCCGGACCCGCGCGATCGGCGTCGCCAATTTCAACATCGCGCTCATGAAAACGGTGGTCGAGGAGATCGGGGCGCCGATCGCCTGCAACCAGGTCGAATACCACGCGATGTTGGACCAGACGCGGCTGCGCCAGTTTCTCACTGCGAAATCGCTTCCCTTGATTGCCTATTCCCCGCTGGCCAAGGGTCTTGCCGCTTCCGACGCGACGCTCGCCGCGATCGGCCGCAAGCACAATGCCAGCGCAGCCCAGGTTGCGCTGAAATGGCTGCTCGATCAGGACGGTGTAGCGGCGATCCCGAAGGCGTCACGCCCAGAAAGCCAGCAAGCCAATCTCGACGCGCTCAAGCTGACGCTCGATGACGCAGACCGGAAGGCGATCGCGGCCTTGCCGAAAGACAAGCGGTGTGTAAATCCCGGCTTCGCGCCGGCGTGGGATTGATGGAAATTCCTTCCCGTTCCGTCCGCCGGAATTCGGGTTTTTCGCTACACACGGACTGTGCTCCAGTCCATACTGGCCGCATCAAAGGGAGGTCTTCAAAATGCGTGAAGCTGTTATCGTTTCCTATGCACGTACCGGACTGGCGAAGTCCGGCCGCGGCGGGTTCAACATCACCCCGCCGATGTCGCTGGCGGGCCACGCCATCAAGCACGCCGTCGAGCGCGCAGGCGTCGACAAGGAATATGTCGAGGATTGCTATCTCGGTAACTGCGCGCATGGCGCACCGAACATCGGCCGTCAGGGCGCGCTGCTCGCCGGCCTGCCGAAGTCGACCGCGGGTGTGTCGGTGAACCGCTTCTGCTCGTCGGGCCTGCAGACCATTGCGATGGCCGCCAACTCGATCCGCTCGGATGGTTCGGACTGCATCGTGGCCGGCGGCGTCGAGAGCATCTCGATCCCCGGCGGCGGTTCGCCCAAGGAATCGATCGATCCCGAACTGCTCAAGGTCGCGCCCGACATCTTCATGGCGATGATCGACACCGCCGATATCGTCGCCGAGCGCTACAAGGTCAGCCGCGAATACCAGGACGAGTATTCGCTGGAATCGCAGCGCCGCATGGCGGCCGCGCAGCAGGCCAACAAGTTCAAGGACGAAATCGTCCCGATGAAGACCAGGATGAAGGTGGTCGACAAGGCGACGAAAGCCGAGAGCATCGTCGACTACGTCGTCGATCGCGACGAGTGCAACCGGCCGGAAACGACCATGGAAGGCCTTGCCAAGCTCGAGCCGGTCAAGGGCCCCGGCAAGTACGTCACCGCCGGCAACGCCAGCCAACTCTCGGACGGCGCGGCCGCGGTCGTGCTGATGGAAGCCAAGGACGCCGAGAAGCGCGGCCTCAATCCGATGGGCCGCTTCGTCGCCTGGGCGTCGGCGGGCTGCGAGCCGGACGAGATGGGCATCGGCCCGATCTACGCCGTGCCGAAGCTGTTGAAGCGCCACGGCCTGAAGATCGACGACATCGATCTCTGGGAACTCAACGAAGCCTTCGCCAGCCAGTGTCTCTATTCGCGCGACAAGCTCGGCATCGACCCCGAGAAGTACAACGTCAATGGCGGCTCGATCGCGATCGGCCATCCCTTCGGCATGACCGGCGCGCGTCTCACCGGCCACATCCTGCAGGAAGGCCGCCGGCGCAAGGCCAAGTGGGGCGTCGTCACGATGTGCATCGGTGGCGGTCAGGGCGGCGCAGGCCTGTTCGAAATCTACAGCTGAGATTTTCCGCGCTTCACGCAAACCGGCGGATCGAAAACAAAGAAAATGGCTCCGAAAGGAGCCATTTTCAGTTTGAGGTGTCTTCCCTCAGTAACGATGCTTCTTGATGACCACCACCTTGTCGCGATGACCGTGCCGCCATCCGCGATGGTAGCCGCGATCATGCCTGTATTGGGCACGCGCGCCATGATAGCCGTGATGATGACCATGGTAGCCACCGCCACGCTTGATCACGACGGTCTGCGCGCTCGCAATCGACGGCGCAGCGATAACGATCGCACCAAGCGCAGCCAGCATAAGTCCAAACTTCTTCATTCCAATCCTCCATATTGAGCGGACGTTCAACCGCTCACCGCGGCGATCGTTCCCGCAGAACTTGAGGAGAATTCTGAACGCCTGTTCAGATACCCATGGTTGCGGCGAGGGCGGTCTTCGCAGGATGGGTAGAGCGCAGCGACACCCATCATCCGGTCGATCGGTTTCGCTGCGCTCTACCCGTCCTGCGGATTACGGCCCACCAAACGCTGGCTGGCCTTGCGTGGGACGACGCACGCTCTGCTTGCGGAACGCCCGCACCGGGCGCATCATCCCCTCATAAAAATCACAGGGGGAGCGCTGCCATGAGCGGATTTTCACGCCGTGACTTTCTGAGCCTGACCGGATCGGCCGCTGTTGCCGGGATCGCCGGACGCGCCGACGCCGCGATGGGACCGAGCGACAAGTTCGACCTCGTCATCAAGGGTGGCGACGTGCTCGACCCCAGCCAGTCGCTGCGTGGAAAACGCGACATCGGCATTCGCTGGGGCGTGATCGAGGCCGTCGAAAACGAGATCCCGGCCGCGCGCGCGGCGAAGACCATCGACGCCTCGGGCAAACTTGTAACGCCCGGCCTCATCGATCTGCATTCGCACGTCTACCCCTACGGTTCGGCGATCGGCATTCCCGCCGACGAACTGGTGCAGGCGCAGGCCACCACCACGGTGGTGTCGGCGGGCGACGCCGGCGTCAACAATCTCGCGGCGTTGCGCCGTTACATCGTGGCGCAATCGCGGGCGCGGATTTACGCCTTTGTCCACATCGCCAATAACGGGCTGTCCGGCTTCCCGGTCGCGGAACTCTACAACATCGACTATGCGCAGGTGGACGCCTGCGCGATGGCGCTGGCCGAAAATCCGGATTTCCTGCTCGGCGTCAAGGTTCGGATGTCGGAGAACGTCATCGCCAAGCATGGCGTCGAGCCGCTGAAGCGTGGCATCAAGGCCTGCGAGATGTGCGGCTGGCCGGCAAAAATGATGGTGCATATCGGCGGTGTCGAGACGAAGGAGTTGATGTCGGAGATTCTCGACCTGCTGCGGCCGGGCGATGTGCTGACCCACGCCTATTCCGGCGCGCCGAACATCGCCGGCGTCTTCACCAACATCGTGCAGGACGGCAAGCTGTTGCCGGCGGCGCTGTCAGCCAAGCAGCGCGGCGTGATGTTCGATGTCGGCCATGGCGGCGGCAGTTTCGATTTCACGGTCGCGGAGGTGGCGATCCCGGGCGGCTGCGGGCCGGATACGATCTCCTCCGATATTCACGTCTTCTCCGGCAATTCGCCGGGCATGCCCTATCTGCCGAACGTCATGAGCAAGTTCATCCCGCTCGGCTATACGGTGGAGCAGGTGGTGGCGATGGCGACGATAGCGCCCGCAAAGATCATCAACCGCGCGCCGAAGATCGGCACGCTGCAGATCGGCGCCCCCGGCGACGTCGCGATCATGGAAGTGGTGGAGGGGGAGACCTCGTTCGTCGACACCCGCAACAACAGGCGCGAGGGCAAGCTGTTGCTCAAACCCGTGCAGACCGTGATCAACGGCGTGCCGTTCGGCCGGCCGTATCAGGCGCCGTTCGCTGTGCGCTGAGGAGCCGCGCCGCTTTACGCCTGAGCCTCGTGGCGCGCGGTTCGGCCAAGCAGCTTGTCGACGATTTGCACGGGATTGTCCGGGATGGCATTGCCGCGCCAGGCGACGTGCTGATCGGTGCGCGCAAGAATGAGCTTGTGACTGGCGGCAGGCTGCGCGCCGCCGCCGGGAATATCGACGATGGAAAACGGCACGCCGCTGTCACGCATCGCGTCGGCCAATGGCGCCACCGCGACGTCGGGATCGTAGCGCAGCAAAGTATAACCGGGCCCGAGTGCGTCATAGACCGGCCGCCCGTCGGCGAGGCTTGCGAATGGAAGGCGGCATCCCGGCGTCGAGGATGGCGTGAAGTCCGCCATCGTAAAGCCCGGCTGCTCGGCGCCGTCATAGGCGATGATCGGCGAGCGGTCATAGAAGTAGCCGAAGTTGAGCCCGGCGCAGCAATACTGCTGCACGTTCAGGTCATAGGCCGCTTGGCCCACCTGCTTGCGAACGGCGTCGCCTTCAGGCCCCGGCGCTTCGATTTGATCGGGAACGGCACGGCGCTGGCCCAGGACCTTTCCCGCCATGTCCATCGCAAAGCGCGACACCTGTTCGGTGATGGGAAGGCGCTCGGCTTCATAGGCATCGAGGATGGCGACGTCGGCCCATCCCTGCAGATGGGCCGCCAGCAGCCATGCCAGGTTGGTCGCATCCGCCATCCCGGCATTCATGCCGTAACCGGCATAGGGCATCCACAGATGCGCGGCGTCGCCGCAGATGAACGCGCGGCCCTTGCGGAACCGGTCGGCGACGAGGCGGCGGCCGACCCAGTCTTCCTCGCTCAGGATCTCGTATTCGAAGTCAGGACCGACGCCGAGGATGGCGCGGATGGAGGCGTCGCGATCGACGGACTCGAAGGTTTCGTCTTCCTTGTTGAGGTGGTTGTGGATCAGCCATTTCTCGCGGCCGTCAATGGCGACGACGGTGCCGCATCGCCGCGAATTGAGCGACAGCGTCATCCAGGCGGGCTGGTCCATCAAGGCAAGCAGCCCGGGCGCATGGATGTAGGTCGATTGCACGCGCTGGATGATCGGCGTTCCCTGCAGATTGGCGTCGATCGCCTTGCGGACGAGCGAACGCGCGCCGTCGCAGCCGACGATGAAATCGGCATGGATTTGCGATGTCGTCCCGTCATCGAGGTTGCGGACGGTGGCAACGATGCCGTCTTCCCGTTCGCTGAAATCCTCGAACGCGGTGCGGTTCAGAATCTGCAGCCCGTCGATCGAAGCGGCATGTGCGAACAGTACGGGCTCCATGTAGATCTGGTTGATGCGATGCGGTGGTTCGGCCGTCGGCCAATCGGTATCCGGTCCGCCGGTCGCGGTGTAGCGATCGCGCCGGCAGGGAATCAGGATGCGCGAAAGTTCGATGCCGGTTGCCGTGGTGCGATACGAACAATCGTTCGGGTAGTCGGCGGGCAATCCAGTGTCGCGCAACTCCTGCGCGAGTCCAAGTCGCCGGAATATCTCCATCGAACGTGACGAGACGTGATTGCATTTCACGCTCGGCGGCTCACCCGCGGAGCGTGTTTCGACGACGGTGACCCGTATTCCCCTGGTTGCAAGGTCCATCGCGAGCGTCAGCCCGACTGGGCCGGCGCCGATCACGAGAACGCCAGTCGTTAACTTGTCGCTCACCAGCTTGTTGATTGCTGCCATGTCGCTTGCTGCCTTCGGACGTTCATGCATAACTGATAACCATAAAAATTATCGGAGGCCTTGAATGTTTCCGTTTTTCCGGCGCGCCTTTGTCGTTGCCGTCGCGTTGTCGCTGTCGTCATTCGCGATCGATGCAGCAAGCGCATATCCCGATCAGCCAATCAAGATCATCGTGACGTTTCCACCGGGTGGAAGCGCCGATATCGTCATTCGTGCGCTACAACCTGCGCTGGCGGAAGATCTGCGTCAGACGATCGTCATCGAGAACCGGGCGGGGGCAGGCGGTAATATCGGAATTGGCGTCGTAGCTCAGGCCGCACCGGACGGCTATACGCTCGGCGTCGCAGCCGCGGGCGTGCTGACGGTCAATCCTCATCTCAATCGCGCGGCGATGTCGTTCGACCCGTTGAAAGATCTCGTGCCCGTCACGTTGCTGGCGGAAATCCCGTTCGTCCTGGTCGCATCGCAGAAATCGGAAATTTCGTCGGTTGCAGACCTCATCGCGAAGGCCAAAGCCCAGCCGCAAAACTACTCGATCGGCCATGGCGGCAACGGTACGGCCATGCACCTGACCTCGGCGCTGTTCACGCAGAAGGCGGATATCGGAATTCAGCTGATCGCCTATCGCGGCACCGCGCCGGCTTCGGTGGACGTTCTCGCCGGCCACGTTCCGCTCGCCGTGCTCGATATCCCTGCGTCGCAGCAATTGATACGGGACGGCAAACTCAAGGCGCTCGGGGTCTCTTCCGCCAAGCGCGTTCCCTTCCTGCCTGACGTTCCACCGCTGGCCGAACAGGGCCTCAGCGGATTTGAATCCGTCGGCTGGTTTGGGCTCGTGGCGCCCGCCCGTACGCCGCCCGACATCGTCACCAGATTGAACGCGGCTTTCGTGAAGGCATTGAGTGACCCTGCGGCGATCGAGAAGATCCGCGTGCTCGGCGCCGAACCCGCACCCAACTCGCCCGACGCTTTCGCCAAATTCATCCAGAGCGAAAGCGCGAAATGGGGAAAGCTGATCGCCGAGGCTGGAATCAAAGCCGAATAAAAGCAGCGGTCGCACGTCAGGCGCGGACCGCGGGAGGTCCGTGGCATCGGCCATTTGATCCTGATCAATGCGTCGACTTTCTCGCTTCGCGATCATTTCGCGAGCGAGAGGGTTGAACGTGGCACGCAGCGGAAGCCTATCCGATACCGAAGCACTCCCGAGTCCCCGCACCGGGTCGCTTCCTTATGACGACGACGGCCGCCTGCCGCACGAGAGCGAATTTCTCGCCCAGCTCGGCTGTCGGGTGCGCGAGGCCCGCGCGCTGCACGGCATGTCGCGGCGGGAACTGGCGCGCCGCTCCGGCATGTCCGAGCGCTACGTCGCCCAGATCGAGGCCGGCAAGGGCAACGTCTCGATCGTGCGGCTGCTACGCATCGCGCTGGTGTTCCGCTGCGACGGGCCCGCGGCCTGACGCTGGCTGACCGAAGGGGGACGATGGCCGCACAGCTCTGTGA
>DATCXE010000302.1:0-7561 GCA_036565985.1 Bradyrhizobium sp. | reverse complement strand
TTACCGAAGGCCGTCACGGATCATGTATCCGGCGCCGCGGATCGTGTGCAGCAAGGGGCGTTCAAAGCCCTTGTCGATCTTGGAGCGCAGCCGCGAAATGTGCACGTCGATGACGTTGGTCTGCGGATCGAAATGATAGTCCCAGACATTTTCGAGCAGCATGGTGCGCGTCACCACCTGGCCCGCATGCTTCATCAGATATTCGAGCAGACGAAATTCGCGCGGCTGCAGCGTCAACTCGTCCTTGCCGCGGGCGACCCGATGCGAAAGCCGGTCAAGTTCGAGATCGCCGACGCGGTAGATAGTTTCTTCGGCCGGACCGACATTGCGGCGCGACAGCACCTCGACGCGCGCCTGCAGTTCGGCGAACGAATATGGCTTCGGCAGGTAGTCGTCGCCACCGGCGCGCAGGCCCTTGATGCGGTCATCGACCTGGCCGAGCGCGGAGAGAATAAGGACCGGGGTGCGATTGCCCTTCTCGCGCAGCGCGCCGATCACGGCCAGGCCGTCGCGCTTGGGCAGCATCCGGTCGACCACGAGCACGTCGTAGTCGCCGCCATCGGCCATCGACAGGCCCTCCTCGCCATCGCTGGCGAGATCAGCCACATGGCCGACTTCGCGGAACGCCTTCACCAGATAGTCGGCGGACTCGCGGTCATCTTCGATGATCAACAGGCGCATTTGGGGGGCAGTTGCGGTCACGGGGAACATGCTTTCTCTCACCATGGCGCGGTCGCCCTGCACATGCAAGGCGACCGGCCGTTCTCGATGGAACGGGATGACTTTTCTTCGAAAAGTCCTCCCACCCTATCTTCTTGCCTGATCATGATCTTTTCGGAGAACCGGCTTCGACTTTTCCGGATCATGCTCTCAAGTGAAAAAAGCGGGCGGTGAAGCTGGGGGACCTCACCGCCCTTAGACCCTTCCGACGGAGGGGGGCGTATTCCACCGGAAGGTAGGTTGTGGGAGCGGGCTTTGGACCCGCTCCCCGGAAGGAGCCGTCGGCGGGGGCGACTAATGCCGGCGAAACCTCCCATCTCGATTTAACCCTTGGCCAGCGGCACCGCCACGAAGCGCGACGAACCGCCGCTCTTCACGCGCATGAGAACGCTGTTCTTGTTGTCGGTGCGCGCCGCATCGATCGCCTCGCGCACTTCACCGACATTGGCGACGCTCTTGCCGGCGACTTCGAGAATGACGTCGCCTTCCTTGAAGCCGCGATCGGCTGCGGCACTCTTCGGGTCGACTTCGGTGACCACGACGCCTTCCTTGCCGGCGCCCGCCACGCTGTTGGCGGGGGCGAGCGTCAGGCCGAGTTTCGGAACTCCGGTTCCCTTGGTGGCGCTACCCTTGTCGTCCTGGTCGGTGTTGGCCTTGGCCTCGATCGTGTTCGGCAACTGGCCGAGCGTGAGGTTGATGACCTTGTCCTGACCCTTCTGCAGCACGTTGAGCTTCACCGCGTTGCCGGGTGCGAGGCCACCGATGGTGCGGGCGAGTTCGCGCGCATCCTTGACCGGCTCACCGTTGACCGCGGTGATCACGTCGCCGGACTGGATGCCGGCCTTGGCCGCCGGGCCATTGGCCTGCGGTTCCGCGACCAGCGCGCCTTCCGCCTTCTTCATGCCGAGGCTGTCGGCAATGTCAGCGGTCACCGGCTGGATCTGGACGCCGATCCAGCCGCGGCTGACCGTGCCCTTGTCCTTGAGCTGGGCGACGACGTTCTTGACCGTCGATGCGGGAATCGAGAACGCGATGCCGACGCTGCCGCCGGACGGCGAATAGATCGCGGTGTTGACGCCCATCACTTCGCCATTGGTGTCGAACGCCGGACCGCCGGAGTTACCCTTGTTCACGGGCGCGTCGATCTGGATGAAGTCGTCATACGGACCGTTGCCGATGTCGCGGCCGGAAGCCGAAACGATACCGGCGGTCACGGTGCCACCGAGGCCGAACGGATTACCGACAGCGAGCACCCAGTCGCCGATCCGCGGCTTGGAATCCGACAGCTTGGCGTACGGGAAATCGGTGCGGCCGGCGACCTTGATCAGCGCGAGGTCGGTGCGCGGATCGGTGCCGATCACCTTCGCGGTGTAGGTCTTGCCGTCATCCATCGTGACTTCGACCTTGTCGGCGCCATCGACCACGTGATTGTTGGTCACGGCGAAGCCGTCGGCCGAGATGAAGAAGCCTGAACCCTGGCCCGTCACCGGACCACGGCCGCCGCGCGGTCCGCCGCGCAGGCCCGGGGGCAATCCATCCGGACCACCGAAGCGGCGGAAGAAGCGCTCCATCGGCGAACCCGGCTGGAACGGCGAGTCATCGTCCTTGTTGGCGCTGTCGTCGCCCTTGGCGCTCTTGTCGACGATGTTGATCTTGACCGAGATCACCGACGGCTTCACGCGCTCGACGATGTCGGCAAAGCCGATCGGGCGCTCAACCTGGCGAACTTCCTTGTTGACCTGCGCGTGCGCCGCACTGGTGAAGACATCGACCGGGCCATGCGAAGGCGTGAAGCCGTAGACCGCGGCGCCGAGGCCAGCGACGACGGAGGCCATCAGCGCGAACTTGCGCGCCGAGAACAGCGAACGGCGCTTTGCGCCGTAGGATGGAAGTGAGGATAGATCGACGGGGCGTTCGGTCATGTTGCTGATATCTCCAGAGCGGGAATTTCGATGGTGCGGAGCGAGCACCTGGCGCACCCAAGATGGGGTCTCGCGCCTTACGGCGTGCTGGCCAACGAATTAAACTTTTGTAATGGGGGAAATTATGGATGCGGCAGTTTAGCGCAGCCTATCAACGGCTTAGCGCAGGCAGAAAAACGGCTTTCGGAAGGCCAAAAGCGGCCTCTCCCGGCCGGGAGAAGCCGGCCGATGTGTCGATGGCGCAAGCCTTGAGAATGGGCCCGGCGGGAGCCGGAAAACCGCCTGCTTACTTCTTCATCTTCATCCGGCCCATGAAGTCCCGCTTGCCCAGGGGAACCCCGTTGGTGCGCAGGATGTCGTAGGCGGTAGTGGCGTGGAAATAGAAGTTGGGCAGCGAGAACGACATCAGAAAGCCCTCCGCCGTAAAGGGCAGCTTGTGCTCGCCGAGATTGAAGATGACATCGCGGCCACAGAGCGCTTCGACGGCCTCGGGCGTCCACGCCGACAGCGCCTCGCGGGTCTCCGCTACAAGCCCCTGCAATCCGGCGTAATCGTACGGCGTCTTGAACGATGGCGGACGGAATTCTCCGCCTTGGACGCCCTCGATGGCGCCGCGGGAATGCTGGGCGACGGAAATGATCTGGAAGCGCAGCGGCAACATGTCCGGCGCCAGCCGCGCCTCGACCATCGTTTCCGGATCGATGTTCTGTTCGCGAAAATGGGCCAGACCGCGCTCGAGGAAGCCGCCCACGGCACCAAGGGTCTGAAGGTAATTCGCCACGGTGGCGTCGTAGAGTGAAAGGGCCATGTCCGATCTCTCCCTTTGGCGATGTTGTTCTTGTTGCCCGGAGTCATAGCTGAAACCGGCCCGCTTGCAATGAGAGGCTGGCTAGACCGGCTTTTCCGGCGGCGATTCCGCCGCGATCAGGCGCTCCAGCCGGGCCTCCTCCTCTTCGCTTAGTTTGAGCAAGGATGGATCGTTCGCGCTGGATGATTGCGAGCGGCGCCGGCTGAAGGCCCAAAGCGCCAGCCCGCCTCCGACCAATGCGAGAGGCGGCAACAGCCACAACAGCAGCGTGTGCGGCGTGAAGCGCGGCTTCAGCAGCACAAACTCGCCGTAGCGCGCCACCAGAAAATCGATCACCTGGCTGTCGCTGTCGCCGGATGCGATCCGCTCGCGCACCAGGAGCCGCAGGTCGCGCGCCAGCGGCGCATCGGAATCGTCGATCGACTGGTTCTGGCACACCATGCAGCGCAGTTCGCGCGACAGGTCACGCGCCCGTGCTTCCTTGGCCGGATCCGCCATGATCTCGTCGGGCTGCACGGCGTAGGCGGCCGGAGCGGCAAGAACCGCAAGCAGCAGCACGGCCAAAATTGCGATCAGCTTTCGCATCATTCTCCCCTCATCCTGAGGAGCATCCGAAGGATGCGTCTCGAAGGATGGCGTCAATCCGGGCCTCATCCTTCGAGACGCCGCTATCGCGGCTCCTCAGGATGAGGAAAAACTATTCCGCCGGCTGCAGCAGGCGCGCGGCCTTGGCGGGCTTCGGCGCACCGACGCGCAGGCGGCGGTCCGAGAGCGACAGCAGGCCGCCGAACGCCATCAGCACCGGTCCCCACCAGATCAGCAGCACCAGCGGCTTGTGATAGATCCGCACCGCGATGGCGCCCTCCGCGCTGGTTTCGCCGAGCGAAACGTAGAGCTGGCTGGCGCCGCGGGTCAGCAACGCAGCCTCGGTGGTCGATGACCCCCGCGTGGTGAAATTGCGCTTCGACGGCGTCATCGCGCGCAGTTCCTTGCCGTCGAGGCTGACCGTGAACCGGGCGATCATCTCGCGAAAATTCGGGCCCTGCCGCTGCGAGACGCCGTCGAGCTTCAACTGGTAGCCGGCGACTTTGGCGACGTCGTCCGGCTTCATCGAGCCGATATATTCGCTGTTCCAGGTGGTTTCACAGACGATACCGATCAGGGCCACGCCGACACCGGCATGCGCGAACGCCGTCCCCCAGGTTGCGCGCGGCAATCCGCGCGCGCGGGCCATCGCAGTCGCCAGCGGCGCTCGGAACAGCGCCGTACGCTCGGCGAGATCGCATAGCGCGCCGACAATGACGAACACCGCAAGTCCGATGGCAAGCGGCGCGAGTGTCGGGCCACCCCAGGTCCACGCCCACAGCACGGCGATCGCGATCAGCGCGGCGATGCCCGCTGCGGTCAGCCGTTGCGCCGCACCGCGCAGATCGCCGCGCTTCCACGCCAATAGCGGCGCGAACGGCATCGCGATCATCAGCGGGATGAACAAGGGACCGAAGGTCAGGTTGAAGAACGGCGCGCCGACCGAAATCTTGTCGCCGGTCACGACCTCGAGCGCCAGTGGATACAACGTTCCGATGAACACGGTCGCGCAGGCCGAGGTCAGAAACAGATTGTTGAGCACGAGTGCGCCTTCGCGCGAGATCGGCGCGAACAGCCCGCCCTGCTTCAGCGCCGATGCGCGCCAGGCGTACAGCGAAAGACTGCCGCCGATGAACAGGCAAAGGATGAGCAGGATGAACACGCCGCGCGCGGGGTCGGTCGCAAACGCGTGCACCGAGGTCAAAACGCCCGAGCGCACCAGGAAGGTGCCGAGCAGCGACAGCGAGAACGTCAGGATCGAAAGCAGGATGGTCCAGACCTTCAGCGCGTTGCGCTTTTCCATCACCACCGCCGAATGCAGCAGTGCGGTGCCGGCAAGCCAGGGCATCAGCGAGGCGTTCTCGACCGGATCCCAGAACCACCAGCCGCCCCAGCCGAGTTCGTAATAGGCCCAGTAGGAGCCCATCGCGATGCCGAGCGTGAGGAAGATCCACGCCACCAGCGTCCATGGCCGGACCCAGCGCGCCCAGGCCGCGTCGATCCGGCCCTCGATCAGCGCGGCGACGGCGAAGGAAAACGAGATCGAAAATCCGACATAGCCGAGATAGAGCATCGGCGGATGCACCGCGAGGCCGATGTCCTGCAGCACCGGATTGAGATCCCTGCCCTCGATCGGGGGGCTCGCGATGCGCAGGAACGGATTCGAGGTGAGCAGGATGAAGAGATAGAACGCGCTGGCGATCCAGCCCTGCACCGCCAGCACATGGGCGCGCAGCGACAGCGGCAGATTGTTGCCGAAGGCAGCGACCAGGCCGCCGAACAGCGCCAGGATCGACACCCACAGCAGCATGGAGCCTTCATGATTGCCCCATACGCCGGTGATTTTGTAGACCAGCGGCTTCATCGAGTGCGAGTTCTCGAACACGTTGGCGACGGAAAAATCCGACACGACGTACAGCGTCACCAGCGCCGCGAACGATGCGGCCACGAACAGCAATTGCGCCAGCGCCGTCGAGCGCGCGACGTTCATCAGGGCATGATCGCCCCAGCGCGCACCGAGGACCGGCACCGTGGACTGGATCAGCGCCAGCGCAAGCGCCAGCACCAGCGCGTAATGCCCGGCTTCCGCGATCACCGCGACACCCCTTTCGAAGCGCCTTGGGTCGGCGCGGCGGCGGCAGCGCTGCCCGGCTTGGCGCCGTAATCATCCTTCCAGTGGCCCTGCTTCTTCAGCGCGTCGGCGACGTCCTTGGGCATGTAGGTCTCGTCATGTTTTGCCAATACCGTATCGGCCTTGAAGACCCCGGAGACGTCGAGTACGCCTTCGGCGACGACGCCCTGCCCTTCGCGAAACAGGTCGGGCAAAATTCCCTTGTAGGCGACCGGCAGCGTGGCGCTGCCGTCGGCAATGCTGAAACTGACGGCGAGATGATCGCCGCGCACCAGCGAGCCCGGCTGCACCAGTCCACCGAGACGAAAACGCTTGCCGGGGGGAATCTGCTTCTCGGCCGCCATCGAGGGCGTGGAAAAGAACACGATGGAGTCGCGCATCGCGTTCAGCACCAATCCCGCCGCCACCGCGAGGACCGCGAGCGAGCCGCCGATCATGGTCAAACGCCGCTGCTTGCGGGTCATGAATATCCTCTGTCTTCGCACTTGCCCTGGCGCATCCTGCCTATCCATCTAGCCCGAGATTCTTTGCGCCCTCATTGAGCTGGCGCAAGCGTTCGGCATCGTTGGCAACCGCCTCGCGCGCGTCGACGAGCGCACTCGCCGCCTTGTCGCGTTCGCCCATGACCGTATAGGCGCGCAGCAGTCGCAGCCATCCCTCGACATCGTCGCCATTTTGCTTCAACCGCGTCGCCAGACGATCGACCATGCCGCGGATCATCGCGCCGCGGTCGTCTTCGCTCATGTCCTTGGCAGCCGCCATCGCGTCGCTGGAGAGCGCCGGCGGGGCCGGACCGCCAACCCTCGTCAGCGCGGACTGCAGCAACGGCCGCCACGGCGCATCCGCAGGCGCCTTGGCGAGCATGCCGCGCCAGATGGAAGCGGCATCAGCCGCCCTGCCGTCCTGTTCGGCCGCCAGCCCGAGGAAATAGCTTGCCTTGGGATCGTCGGCGTTCTGCGCAACCGCACGCTCGAACTCGGCCTTGGCCTCCGCCGTCACTACCCCGCCCGCAGCGCCGGCAAGCGCTTCGCCCAGATCGGCGCGGCGCTCGGCGCTGTCGCCGGCGTAAGTGATGGAATTGCGATAGGCCCGGACGGCGTCGTCGTAGCGGCCAAGCCGCGCCAGCACCGGCGCCAGCACGGTCCAGCCGCGCCCGTCGGTCGGATTTTTTTCCAGATGCGCCTCGACCTGCGCCACCATGTTGTCGAGCGGTTGATTGGCATCCGTGCGGGTGCGCGACGCCAGCGGAAAGTCGCCAAGCTGCGGCGTGCCGAGCGACAGATAGAAGGTCACCGCCGCGATCGGCAGCGCGACCAGCGCCAGAATCGCGGACGCACGGCGCAGGCTGAGGTTCGACCGGACCGGCAGATCGCGTTCGCCATCCGCGGCGGCCAG
>DATCXE010000267.1:0-5023 GCA_036565985.1 Bradyrhizobium sp. | reverse complement strand
CACGGCTGGAAATTCGATACCGACGGCCGCTGCGTCGACATGCCGACCTCCTATCCCGACCTCAACGCCAAGGACCTGATCCGCATCAAGTCCTATCCGGTGCGCGAATGGGGCGACATGATCTGGGCCTATATGGGCCCGGCGGACCAGATGCCCGAATTGCCCGATCTGGAGATGGCGCTGGTGCCGGCTTCGCATCGCTACGTCACCAAGAAGTGGCAGGACTGCAACTGGGTGCAGGCGCTGGAAGGCTCGATCGACACCGCGCATTTCACTTTTGCGCATCTCTCCTTCGAAAAGGAAGAGAACGAGATCCTCGACATCAAGAAGCATTTTGTGAATCCGCTTGTACGGGTCGCGACCGATCACATGCGCTGGATCGCCGAGGATCCGCGGCCGGTGATCAAGATCAATCCGCACGAGGCCGGCCTCACGGTTGCCGGCGGACGGCTAACCGGAACCGACAACATCTACTGGCGCATCGCCCAGTTCCTGATGCCGGTGCACGCCTATGCGCCAAGCTCGATGCCGGGCGAGAACATTTTCGGCCAGAGTTTTGTGCCTGTCACCGATACCAATTGCTGGATCTACACTTATGCGTGGAATCCGGAGCGTCCGCTGACGCAGGCCGAGCGCGATGGTTACGATCGCGGCAACGGCGTGATGGCCGTGGTCGACGAGAACTATGTTCCGCTGCGAAACAAGTCGAACGACTACCTGATCGACCGCAAGCTGCAGAAGACCTCTAGCTACACCGGCATCAAGGGCGTCTCCGAACAGGACGCCGCCGTACAGGATAGCCAGGGCCCGATCGCCGATCGCACCCGCGAACATCTTGGGCCGACCGACCTCGGCATCATGCACTTCCGCAAGCTCGTCATGGACGCCGCCCGCGCGCTGCAGCAGGGCGTGGCGCCGCCGCATCTGAAGCATCAGGACCGCTACGCGGTGCGCTCCGGCGCCTGCGTCACCAGCAGGGCCAAGGATCTGACCGCGGTCATGATCGAGCGGTTCGGCGATCCGGCGGGCTATGTGGGGCAGCCGGGACGAAACGCGGCGGCGGAGTAGAGGAGGCGGCTCCAACCGCTGTCATTCCGGGGCGATGCGCAGCATCGAACTACGGTGCGCAATTGCGCACCTGAGAATCTCGAGATTCCGGGTCTGGTCCTTCGGACCATCCCGGAATGACGGCGCGTGCGAGGTTGGATTGCTTCGTCGCTTTCGCTGTTTGCAATGATTGCTTCTACAACGGAATCTTCCGATATTCCCGGTTGCTCAGGCTGGCTTCCTCCAGGTCGAGGTCGCGCTCGATCCGTCGCCGCGTCTCGTCGGTGATCTTGCCGTCCCGCAGCAGGGCGTGGATGAATACGCGCTCGGCGCCGATCAATTCGCGCGTCAGCGCGGTGCCGGCCGCGGAGACGTCGTGGGCGTTGGGATCGAGCGAAGCCGGCAGCTGGTTGCTGCGGATTTCATGCCGCGCGCGCAGCAGTTTGACGACTTCGTCGGAAAGTTCGCGGTCGTCGGTGATGGCATCGAGCGACTTGAGCGCGGCATCGAGCGCCTCGCGCCGTGCCGCGATTTCGGATTCATGTTCCGCGATGTACTCCCTGCGGCTGTCCTTGGCGAGGCCGAGCCATCGCACGACCAGCGGTAATCCCGAGCCGAGACCGACGAGCGTGATGAAGATGACGCCGAAGGCGACGAACAGGATCATGTCGCGATAGGGAAAGCCTTCGCCGCCCGGCAGTGCGAGCGGCAACGCGAGGGCGGCGGCGAGCGACACCGCGCCGCGCACGCCAGTGAAGGCCAGCACGAACGTGACCCGCCAGGATGGCGCCGGATCCCGTTCGCGCAATCGCTTGCTGAGGATGCGAGGCAGGTAGACTGCAGGATAGACCCAGGCAAAGCGGGCGATGATGACGATGACGACAACCAGTGCCGTCGCGAACACGATCTCCTGGAGCGGAAACGCCTTCGACTTCTCGAACACCAACCGCATTTCGGATCCCGTCAGCAGGAACAACATGCCCTCGACCAGGAAGATCACCAGGTCCCAGAAGAAGATGCCCTGCAGACGCGTCGCCGACGGGATCAGCAGCGGTCCGTTCCAGCTCATGTAGAGCCCGCAGGCGACGGTTGCGATCACACCGGAGCCGCCGAGATGTTCGGGAATCCAGAAGGCGAGGTAGGGGGTGATCAGCGACAGCGTGATCTCGATCTGCGGATCCCGGGCGCGATGGCGTGCGTGCAGGGAGAGCCAGCCGATCGCCGCGCCGAACAGGATCTCGCCGACGACGATCACCGCGAAGGTGCCGGTGGCTTTCGGCAGCGAGAACAGCCCGGTCGAAATGGCCGCGACCGCAAACCGGTAGAGGATCAACGCCGTGGCGTCGTTGGCAAGCCCTTCACCCTCCAGCACCACGAGGATACGGCGCGGAATGCCCAGTTTCCGGGCTATGGCGAGCGGCGCTACCACGTCCGGCGGGGCAACGATCGCCCCCAACAGAAAGCCGACGCTCCAGGGCAGCCCGATCAGGTAATGTGTCGCGGCGGCGACCATGAAAGCTGTGAAGATCACGCAGCCGACCGCGAGCAGGATGATCGGCCGGAGGTTGGATTTGAATTCGCGCCAGCTCATGGCGACGCTCGCCGAGTAGATCAGCGGCGGCAACACCATCAGCAACACCAGATCGGGCGGCAATTCCACGGCCGGCATGCCCGGCACGAAGGCGAGCGCAATGCCCGACAGCATCAGCAGGATGGCCGGCGCGATATTGGTTCGCCGCGCCAGCAGTGTGGTGCCGGCCAGCACAGCCAGCAGGATCAGAAAGATCTGAAATTTGGCTTCCATGACCGCCCCCATTCGCAAGGAAAAACCGCGAGGTCAATTGCGGAGGGAGGGTGTGCTCACGTATGGGGCGCGATCCGGTTCAGCGCCGTCTCTGTCAAATTTGTGACCGTCGGCCGAGAAACTCGCCCGATCATTGTCTCGTACCAGGGTCGTTGCCTGCGGCGGCGTCAGGGGCGCCGCCGCAGGCAATGTGAGTGAGAACCAGTCCTTGCGATCAGGATACGCGCAACGATAGCGCCTCCTACTCCCGCAGATCGTAGCGGTAGGACTTGGACACGATCTTCCAGCCGTCGTTCAGTTTCATCGCCACCAGATAGTCGGTGAAATAGCGCGGCGGCAACTGGCAGCGCACCTTGATGAAGGCGGTCTGATCGTCGGAGCGGTCGATCGTGACGACGAAATCCTCGCGCGGCTTGCCTTCCGCCTTCGCCGACGGCCGCTTGCGCACGCGATCGAGCCAGTCCGGTACGGTAAGAACCTGCAATTCGCCTTTCTCCAGCCAGCGCAAATCGGCGGTGGAATCGAACATTGCACCGAGCTTGTCGGCGTCGCCTTCATACAGGCCATCGAAGTAGTTCTTGACCACGGCTTCCACGGTCGATCGGTCGTGACTCACGGCAGTTCCTCCCGGCGAAACGAAATTTGTTCGGCTGAATTAAGCCACGAACCCGTTCATTGCGCTATGGGTGACTTCATCACAGGTGAGAGGGATCAGAAGTGACGGGTTCAGCAAAATCGAATGCTCGCATTCTGGCTGGAGAATGCTTCTGCCGCGCGGTGGGCTATGCCGTGGCTGACGAATTCGCCTACGCCATGAACTGCCATTGCTCGGGCTGCCGGCGCGCCACCGGTGCGGCGTTCAAGCCGTTTGCCGGCATCGCGCGCGACAGGCTCAGCGTCACCAGGGGCGAGGACAAACTCACGACGTATGGCGACGAGGCAAACCACGACGCGCATTGCGGGCGCTGCGGCTCGTTGCTCTATTCGGTTGTGCGTGACGGCGCCTTCGTCCATGTCGCCATGGGCACGCTGGTCGACAATCCCTCCATCCGCCCGACGGCCCACATCTTCGTCGGCTCGAAGGCGCCCTGGTTTGCGATCACAGACGATCTGCCGCAATATCAGGAACACGTCCTGCGGCGCTAGCGCCGCCCCCTTGGAGACGTTCGCGGCTGGGGGTCTATATCCGGTCGGGGAACCCGGCCGGATAACTTGCTTGGCCGCAGGGCGAACCGCCGGGGGCATTGGCCCGACTAACGCAGAAGGCAAGAGCGTGATTCACGTGTGCGTGGTACGTGACGTAACTCACAAAGTCCGGCTGCTCCCTCTGATAGGCAGTCCGGTGTGGCAGAAAGTGCGAGGCTCCGGAAGCGTCATGGTTAAATCTGGATCTTTGGGATTGGTTCGATGGATGGTGGCGGCGGCCGCATCCCTGCTGGTCTGCGGGCCGGCCCTTGCCGACAAGCGCGTGGCGCTGGTGCTGGGCAATTCGGCCTACCAAAACGTCGCACCGCTGGCCAATCCGGTTAACGATAGCGACAAGATCGCGTCGACGCTGAAAGAAGCCGGCTTCGATGTCGTCGATTCCCGCCGGGATCTCTCCGCCGCCGATACCAGGCGCGCGCTGCGTGATTTTGCCGATCGCTCCCGCGATGCGGATATCGCCGTCGTCTATTACGCCGGCCACGGCATCGAGGTGGACGGCGGAAATTACCTGATTCCGGTGGATGCAAAGCTGGAACGCGACACCGACGTCTATGACGAAGCGCTGTCGCTCGACCGCGTCCTGATCGCGATCGAGCCGGCCAAGAAGCTGCGGCTGGGGATTCTCGACGCCTGCCGCGACAATCCGTTTGCCAGGACCATGAAGCGGACCGTGGCTTCGCGGGCGATCGGGCAGGGTCTCGCCAAGGTCGAGCCGACCAGCCCGAACGTCCTGATCGCCTATTCGGCCAAGGCCGGTTCCACGGCCGCCGACGGCGACGGCAGGAACAGTCCGTTTACGTCAGCATTGTCGCACCATTTGACGAAGCCCGGGCTCGATGTGCGCCGGGCCTTCGGCTTTGTCCGCGACGAGGTGCTCAAGACCACGGGCAACAAGCAGGAACCCTTTGTGTACGGCTCGCTCGGCGGCGAAGACGTGCCGCTGGTGCCGGCTCCGGCTCGCCCCGC
>DATCXE010000251.1:0-4106 GCA_036565985.1 Bradyrhizobium sp. | reverse complement strand
GAAATGGCCGGGATTCTGAAAACCGCACTTCAGGGCGACCTGTATGACCGAGCCGATTTCATTGGATCGTTCGAGCATTTCGCGCGCGCGGTTGAGCCGCACCCGCTTGGCGAAATCCGCCGGCGAGCAACCCCGGTCCCGCCTGAACTGCCGGAACAGGCTTCGCGCGCTGACCTGCGCCACGGCCGCCATGGCATCGATGTCGATCGGCCTGTCCCAGTTGGCTTCGATAAACTCTTCGACCGTTTTGACCGCAGTCGAGGAAGCTGGCGGCGGCTCGCGCAGCAGCAATTCGGTGTAGTTGTGCCGGTGGCATATCAGGAATTTCATGACGATCATTCGTTCGACCTCGGCCGCGGCGAGGTCGGAGAAAAAGGCGCCACGTTCGTTGTAGTCGGCGGCGAGGTGAAAAACCCGCCGCCGCAGCGCTTCCATCGCCGATTGATTTGCCGGTGCTTCATCGAACGACAAACTGCGGACATCCTGGCCGAGCAGGGCGCTCAGATTGCGCAATAGTGTTTCGAACTCGATGCGGAGCGCAATCTGGCGGTAGCCGGATTGAAAATCGAATCTGAGCGGCCGCCGCGCGTGCAGGATCGGCGTCCATGATCCCGACGATATCTCCGTGGACTGCTTGCCCACATGAAAGCGGGCCGCGCCTTCGATAGCAAAGCACTGCCGGACAAAGGAGACCTCGCCGAATCCGACCGAGACGTCACCGATGTACTCGACATAGGAGAGCCCGACGCCGCCGATCTGCAGGTGGTCGGCGGTGATTGCCAATTCGCTGTCCGTCTTTTTGACGTCGAAACTGTTTGCGCCGTAGACGCGAAACATGCGGTCGCGAACGAGCGCAGGGTCGCTGGAGCGGACGACCGGATAATTGCTTAGAGGCGTAGAACGGCCGGGCATCGAGTTGGCGGTTTCAGCGATTCGGGACCGGACGATAAAAACGCTGGGTAAATTTCAACACAACTCATCACTAGTTGCGCACTGACCCGGCAAATGGTCGCATGAAGGAATCAAATCGCGCCATGATTGCTCAACTTCCGCCACGCAAGCAGTTGCGCGGTTCATCCGCGCGTCGCCGCAGCGCGTGGCACAATCCGGTCATGCCTGTCACAATCCGGTCTCAAGCATCACTAACTTGATTAACCTAGTCTGATGTCAAGCGTTCGCCATTGAGCATAGCGCTGAGATCGACAGGTCGGCGGCGCTAATGCCGCCCCGCATCATGCCTGCCCGGTCTATCATTCCCAGAACCGAGGAATAATGCCGTGAGCAACGCATTCTCTTCCACCGTCAGCCCCTCAGCGGGACTGTTCGGCATTTTCACCAACCGCAGAATCAACACCAAGATCATGATCGGCTTTGCGGCGGTGCTGACGCTGCTGGCCGTGCTTTCGGTGCTGTCGTATCGGGGCTTCCTCAAAGTCGCGGAAGGCTTCGACGCCTTCAACCAGCGCGTCAAGGTCGTCGGTATCGTCCGCGATGTCGATTACGGCTTCATCGGATACCGCCGCTTCGTGCGCGAATTCTCGGTGTCTGGCGACGAAACTCTGATCGCCGAGGCCCGCAAGCGACAGGAAGCGCTCGCAAGGAGCGTCAAGCAGGGACTCGACGAAATCAAGAACCCCGAGCGTCGCGCCGGGATGGCCGAGATCAACGAACAATTCACGCAGTACGCGAGGCATTTCGACAGGCTCGTCGCGCTGAAGCAGGAGCAGAACAATCTGACAAAAGACGTTCTCGATCCGCTTGGCGCGAAGACGCTCGCCATGATCGAAGAACTGCAGAACATGGCAGTCAAGGCGGGCAACCCGAACAACGCGACGCTGGGCGGCGAAGCCGTCAAGCAACTGTTGTTGGCGCGGCTGAATGTCAACAAGCTGCTCGGCCGTCATGAACAAAGCTCCGCTCAGGCCGCCGAAAACGCCCTCGCTGCGCTGAAGAAGGCGATGACTGCATTCAGTGCCGGGATCAATGACGACGCTCGCAAACTGTTTGCGGATGCAAGCAGCAATGTCGACAAATATGCCGACGCCTACCACAAGGCTGCCAGGGACTCCCACGACGTCGAAGTTCTCGCCAATGGCGAGATGGCGAAGGAAGCCCAGGCGATTGCCGCTGCGGCGGAGCGCATCAAGCAATCCGGAATCGCCGACGAAGCCCAGATCGAGCATGAAACGACGGGACTGATTGTCTCGACCGAACATCTGATCGTCGCCATTTCGATCGGCAGCCTCGTGCTCGGCATCCTGCTCGCCTGGCTGATCGGGCGTGCGATTTCGAAGCCGGTCACAGGTCTTTGCGCGGGAATGCGCGAACTCGCCGATGGCAATTTCGCAGTCGTCCTGCCCGGTCTCGGCCGCGCCGATGAAGTCGGCGACATGGCGCAGGCGGTCGAGACCTTCAAGGTCAAGGCCGAGCAGAAGGCGCATGCGGAAGCCGAAGCCAAGGCCCAGCAGGATCGGCTCGCGGCGCAGCAGCGCAAGGCCGACATGATGAAGCTTGCCGATACGTTCGAGGCTGCCGTCGGAGAGATCGTCAGGACCGTGTCGTCAGCCTCGACCGAGTTGGAGGCCTCCGCCACCACGCTTACTTCGACGGCGGAACGCGCGCAGGAAGTCACCACCATGGTCGCGGCAGCTTCCGAGGAGGCTTCCACCAATGTGCAGTCGGTGGCCTCAGCGACCGAGGAACTGACCTCGTCCGTCAACGAGATCAGCCGGCAGGTGCAGGAATCGGCGCGGATTGCCGGCGATGCCGTCGATCAGGCGCGCAAGACCAACGATCGGGTCGCTGAACTGTCCAAGGCGGCGGCGCGGATCGGCGACGTGGTCGAACTGATCAACACCATCGCGGGGCAAACCAACCTGCTCGCGTTGAACGCCACCATCGAGGCCGCCCGCGCCGGTGAGGCCGGACGCGGCTTCGCAGTCGTCGCTTCCGAAGTGAAGGCGCTCGCCGAGCAGACCGCGAAGGCGACCGGTGAAATCGGCCAGCAGATCACCGGCATCCAGGCGGCGACGCAGGAGTCGGTGGGGGCGATCAAGGAGATCAGCGGCACGATCGAAAGGCTCTCCGAGATTTCCTCGACAATTGCAGCAGCCGTGGAGGAGCAGGGCGCGGCGACCCAGGAAATCTCCCGCAACGTACAGCAGGCCGCGCAGGGCACCGTGCAGGTGTCCTCCAACATCACCGACGTCCAGCGTGGCGCCAGTGCGACTGGATCGGCCTCCTCCCAGGTTTTGTCGGCGGCACAAATGCTCTCCGGCGACAGCAACCGGCTCAGCACGGAGGTCGGAAAGTTTCTCGCAACGGTCCGCGCTGCCTAGCGGTCCCGACCAAAGCGGTAGCGGTCGAGGGGCACTAGGCGGCCTTGGTCCCTCGGCCGCGCAACTGGCCGATTGCCCAGAAGGTAAGCGCGATCCCGATGATCGCCGGCAAGGTGACAGCCGGAAAGTCGCGGGGAAGCACCGAGGGAGAGCAGATGCCGACTGCGACCTCCCAGAAGTGGAACAGGGCGTGGCCGGTCAGCCAGATCGAAGCGGCGCCCCAAAGCAGAACGCGCGAGTTGGGCAGCGCCGCCCCGACCAGAAACGCGCCACCGAGCAGCAGGAATATCAACCCGATGTCGCGCACGAAATGCTGATTGAACGGTCCGGTGGATGTCACGCCGGGGACCGCCAGGTACCAGCTTTCGGGCGACACAAGCATGAAGACGCCGTTGGCGATCATTGCGGCGCCGAGCAGGATTGCTATGCCGAGACTTGCTGATTTCAACATTGTCGATCCAATCATTGAGAGGATGAGATAAATGATCCGGTCAAGCCGCTACCGGCCTGACCGGGGACCCGATGGCCGGTCACTGGCTAAGCCAGCTCTCGAAACGGATCCGGCCCAGGCGCGGATTTTCGCCGGGGGTTAGCGAGCGATCGTTGATCGCGGCACCGAAGTAGCTGGCGTGGACGTCGGCGATCACCTCACGCTTGTCGCCCTTCACGGCGAGGTACTGCCGCGCGATCTTGTCGAGCGGGATCGGCTCGGGACCGGCGACTTCGATCGTGCCATTCACCGGCGGCGCCACGGCAACATCGGCCAGC
>DATCXE010000249.1:0-2540 GCA_036565985.1 Bradyrhizobium sp. | reverse complement strand
GAACCGCAGCGCCTGCCGCAATTCCTGCTTCTCGGTGATGGCGAGCGCGAACGCCCCATGGAACACGTCGCCGGCACCCAGGGTGTCTACCGTATGCACCGGAAAGGCCGGGGTTTCCTGAATGGCCCCGTTCTCGTCCAGCCAGATCGTGCCCCTCGGGCCCCTTGTGCCTGCCAGGAACGACCGGGTCAGCCTGGCGATCTTCTGCAGCGCCTTGGCGTCGTCGGCGATATCGGCGGTCTCCTGCAGCGGCTCGCTCGAGAACACCAGATGCGAGGAGGCGTTCAGCAGGCCCTCGCGCAGCGACATCGCGCGATCGACGTCGACAATGACGGGAATGCCGCGCCGTATCGCCTCGGCGCAGAGATCCGTGCAGAATTCGGCGCAACGGCTTTCGGTGAGGATGGCCGCGCAATCGTCCAGCAGCGCGTCGGCGGGCGGCAGCTTGACCTTCCACAAGGCCGGATCGCGGAAGGTGACGATGGTGCGCTCGCCGCTGGGATCGATCATCACCGCCGAGATCGGCGTCACCAGGTCAGGCATGTGGATGAGATGTTTGGTCTCGATGCCCTCACGCGCCATCTGGTCGAAGATGAACCTGCTCGATGTTTCCCTGGCGTCGCCCATCGGTCCGCAGATCGAGGCGCGGCCACCGAGCCGGACGATGCCGATCGCGGCATTGAGCGCGTTGCCGCCGCAGATTTCGTCGAATGCGGTGGCGTTCGCCTTGGAGCCGCGACCGGGAACACCCGGCGTATGAAAGGTGAGGTCGCGCACCGGCATGCCGACGCACAGGATGCGCGGAGGCATTTTCGGCGCCTTGTCCTGAAAATTCATGCGAGGACCCGTCATGTCCGTTTCAGTCCCACAGTCAATCGAGCAGGGTCAATCGAGCAGGCGGGCGTCGGGTTCCGGCTATGCGCCGTTGTTGCCGCCGCCATGCAGCCATTGCCCGATCAGATGATGCGCGATGGCAAAGGGATGAGCGGCAAACAGGCCGTCGGGATGCTGGCGCTTGTGCATGAGAGCGAGTTCGGCGCGGTCGAACCAGCGCGCATCCTCAAGCTCGACGCGGTCGACGACGATGTCCTCGTTGATCGCGCGCGCCGTGCAGCCGATCATCAGCGACGACGGATAGGGCCAGGGCTGCGTCATGTAGTAATTCACGTCGGTGACGCGGATGCCGGATTCCTCGAGGATCTCGCGGCGTACGGCGTCCTCGATGGTCTCGGCGGCTTCGACGAAGCCGGCGAGGCACGAATACATTCCGGGCATGAACTGCTTCTGGCGGCCGAGCAGCGCCTTGTCGCCGAGGCTCACGAACATGATCACGACCGGATCGGTGCGCGGGAAATGCTCGGCCTTGCAGCTGCCGCATTCGCGCTTCCAGCCGCCTTCCCGCATTGAGGTCCGCGCGCCGCAATTGGCGCAAAATTGGTGGCGCTGATGCCAGCCCACCAGCGATTTCGCCATCGCGATCGCCGACAGCTGTTCAAGCGGCAGCACGCCCTGCATGGCCATGCCGCGCAGTTCCGTTACCGCGACGTCGCTGCGGCCGATCAGTTTTTCGGTGGCGGCCGGCGCGATGCCCATGCCGAAGATCGGCGCGCCGTCACGAAGGCCCAGGAATATCGTGCCGGGATTGGCGCCGTAGTCCAGCGCTTCCTTGATCGAGAGCAGCGCGCGCGGGCCGCTCTCCTCCTGCTTCATGACCAGCGAGTCGCGGTAGACCACATAGGCCCGCGCATTGCTCTGGCCTTCCAGCGCAAACAGCTTGTCGTCATTGGTGCGGAAATGCGCGGCCCGATCGAGGGTATGGGTGACGAAGGCGGGCTTGCCTAATGGATATGCGTCGAATGCGGACATTTGCTTTTTCTCAACCCAACCAGATCTTGCGGCGAAGCGCGTTGATGAAATTCTGAACTTCCCCGGCGTCATGCGCCAGTGGCGGCATCACGCCCCAGACCGGGCGCGGCCAGGCTGCATCGCTGGTACGGCGCGCGATGACGTGGACATGGAGCTGCGGCACCACATTACCCAACGCCGCGATATTGAGCTTGTCGCATTTGGTGACCTCCTTCAGGGCGCGTGCAACCCGGGAAACCTCGGTCATCAGTTGCGCCTGCGCGACCTCGTCGAGGTCGATGATTTCCACCGCACCCTCCCGGCGCGGCACCAGCAAAAGCCACGGGTAATGCGCATCCTTGATGACCAGCACCCGGCACAGCGGCAGGTCGCCGATGTCGATGGTGTCCTTTTGGAGCTGGGAGTGCAGCGACCAGGTGGAGGCGTCTGAGGGCATCAAGGGTTCCCAGCCCGATGCATGTCGGGCATTTCGAGTGCCTTTTGGAGGGCACTCCTTCAGTTTCATAGCAAGGCGTCATCACCCGCGAAAGCGGGTGATCCAGTACGCTGCGGCGCTGCCGTATGCCGATGGGCCGCAGCGTATTGGATACCCCGCTTTCGCGGGGTATGACAGGGAAAGCCGCGCTTGCGTTCCGGGCCTTTTGGCCCCAAATAAGGACCGGGAGATTGGCGGT
>DATCXE010000241.1:0-8118 GCA_036565985.1 Bradyrhizobium sp. | reverse complement strand
CGGCCATGACGGCTGGCAAGCATTTATTCCAGGCATTGTCACGGGAAGTTGCGCCAGATCAAGCCGGAACAGACAGCCGCGCCGGCGGCGCTAGTATCCGTCGACCCCGTTGATCTGCTGCAGCCGCTGGCGCATCGCCTTCTGCAGATCGTAGTCCGGCCGGCCGAAAGCGGCATTGCGGCGGGCGATGAATTCCTCCTGCTCGCGCCGCAAGGTTCGCGCCTGCTTCGGGGTCATCGATCCACGGGTCGCCCTGACATATGAGCCGTGGACTTCCCGGTCGAGATCGGCGAGTGCGGGATCGGCGCAGATCGCCTTTTCGACCTTGCGCCGGGCGGTGGCGCAATTGAAGCTCGGCTTGCCGGCGACTGCCTTCAGCGCCCCCAGGCGCTCCAGCTCCAGCGCCAGCGAGCGATGGTTGGCCCTGGCGGCGATGTGATCCGGGTTCAGCTTGATGGCCGCGGCGAAATCGGAAACCGCCTTGGGCAGGTCGCCCTTGCTGCGCCAGAGTTCGCCGCGCACGTTATGGATATCGGCGAGCGCGGGATCGAGGCGAAGCACGCTGTCGTAGTCGGTGATGGCGCGGTCGATCATGCCCTTGCGCTCATAAGCGGCCGCGCGCGCGATCAGCGCCTTGATGCGGTCGGGCTTCTCGGTCTTGGCGTTGTCGATCAGCGCGCCGCAACGATTCAGCGTCTTCTCGTCGTCCCGCGCGAGCGCCGCGGCAAGGCAGAGCGCGGGGTCGATCCGCAGATCCTTGGCCGGCTCGACCTGGGTCGCCGACGCGTCATGCGCAAACCCGATCCACAGCAGGAAGGCCGCGAACAGGTTGCGGATATTGGATAAGCCTTGCATCGATTGATCCGGGGAAAGCGCTGATTGCCGATGATCCTAGCAAGCGGCCTGCTTTTCCGACAACGGCAGCCCGCGACTTTCCTCCGTTAAGCGGAGGACAGATTTTGGCCGAAACGTGACGCGCGGGAAGACGCAATTCTCTGCACGTGGACGGATATGTCGGCCGGAAATTATTCATGAACCTTTCGGAGGGCTCGCAGACTCAACAACCATGACCACATTAACCGGCTACCATCCGCCGCGCGCCGTCGCTCAATCCCAAGCCGGCTACTTCTATTTCTACATGGCGCTGGCCTGTACGGCGGTCGCCTTTGTCGGCTTCGCGCCGACCTACTGGATGCCGCTCGCCAACCGGTCGTTCTCGGCCTCGCCGGTCGTTCATTTTCACGGGCTATTGTTCTTCGCCTGGTCGCTCTATTTCGCATTCCAGACCTGGCTCGCCGCGTCAGGCAAAGTTGCCCGGCACCGGGCGATCGGAATGATCGGTGTGTCGCTGGCGACCGCGATGACGATCTTCGGCTTCCTGGTAGCGGTGCACGCGATGAAGCGCTCCGCGGCGGCGGGAATGACCGATGACGGGATTGCGTTTGCGATCGTCCCGCTCAGCGGAATTCTGTTCTTCGCGGTGGTGTTTGCGCTGGCGATCGCGAACGTTCGCCGCCCGGAAGTCCACAAGCGGCTGATGCTGCTGGCCGGCATTTCGCTGCTGGACGCCGCGGTCGCGCGCTGGTTTCTTACCTTCCTGGCGCCTCCCGGCCCCGTTGGCCCGCCACCGGTGCCGGTCACGATCCCGCCGGCCTTCGTCGCCTATCTCCTGCTCGTGGCCGCCATCGTGTTCGACTGGCGCACGCGCGGCCGGCCGCATCCGGTCTATATCTATGGCGGCATTGCGCTGATCGCCGTCAAGCTCCTGAACTGGCCGATCAGTGTCTCCCCGCTCTGGCATTCCTTCGCGGGCGGCATATTGGCGATGGCGCAATAGCAGGCGGGCCGACTGTCCGGGCCGACATGAGACTTGCCGGTTTTGGTGCTAGATTGATGGTGACATCGATCCCCGCCGGCAGGAACCCCGGATTTGCTAGCATTCGAATGGATCATTGGCCTGCTGCTTGGCGCCGTGGCGCTGTCCGCGCTGGCGCGGCGGCTGCAGGTGCCCTACCCGACGTTTCTTGGGATCGGCGGCATGTTGCTGGCGTTCGTACCATCGGGCCCGTCGTGGACGCTGGAACCTGATCTGGCGCTGGCGCTGTTCGTTGCGCCGGTATTGCTGGATGCGGCATTCGATACCTCGCTGCGCGATCTCCGCAACAACTGGTTGCCGGTCTCGACGCTGGTCTTCATCGCGGTCGGCCTCACCACCGCGTCGGTGGCGGTGCTCGTGCACTGGCTTCTGCCGGACATGCCCTGGCCGGCCGCGGTCGCGCTCGGCGCCATCGTCGCGCCGCCCGATGCGGCAGCGGCAACCGCGATCCTGCGCCAGGTCAAGCTGCCCTACCGGCTGCTCAAGATCCTCGAAGGCGAAAGCCTGCTCAACGACGCCAGCGCGCTGTTGATCTATCGCATCGCGGTCGGCGCGGTGGCGGTCCCGTTCTTCAAATGGAGCGAGTACGCCCCCTCGATCGCATTCGCATTGGTCGGAAGCGTAGCGGCCGGCTATCTCTGCGCCCGACTCTGGATGCGGTTGACGCAGCGGATCGAGGATGCGCCAAGCGCGATCATCATGACGTTCGCCGGCACTTTCACCTTGTGGATCGTCGCCGAGCATATCGGCCTGTCCGGAATCCTCACCATCGTCGTCTATGCGATCACGCTGGCGCGCACCGCACCGGCAGAAACGCCGGCGCGGCTGCGGGTGCCGACCTATGCGGTGTGGGACACCGTGGTCTTTGTCCTCAACGTGCTGGCGTTCGTGCTGATCGGACTGCAGTTGCGGCCGATCTGGGAACGGCTCGACGATCCCGTGCGACTGAAATACTGCCTGGTCGCCGCTGCCGTGCTCGGCATCGTGATCCTGACCCGCATCGTCTGGGTGATGTCGTACGGCGCGGTAATGCGGTTCGTGATCGCGCGGCGCGGCCCTGATCCAGAACGGCCGGTGGTCGCGCCTACCGTCAGGGGCGGCCTCGTCGTCTCCTGGTGCGGCATGCGCGGCATCGTCACGCTGGCCGCGGCGTTCGCGCTGCCCGAAAGCTTTCCCTATCGCGACCTGATGCTGCTGACGGCGTTCACGGTGGTGCTGGGATCGCTGTTGATTCAGGGCCTGACATTGCGGCCGCTGATCGTGGCGCTGCAACTGAAGGACGAAAGCCCTGTCATGTCGGAAGTGGCGCGCGCCCGCGCGGTGGCCTATCGGGCGGCGCTGAATGAAATCGACGGCGACCCGTCCGAACCCGCCGAGATTCTCCGGCTGGAATACCGCGCGCTGCTGTTGCGCGCCGAGGAGACCGGCGGCGTTGCCAGCGGAGAATTGCCGGCCGACCCGTTGCGCCGTCGCGCAATTCACGCCGCGCGGCAGTCGATCCTCAAGCTGCGGGAATCCGAGGAGATCGGCGACGATGCGTTCCACCAGCTCGAGGAAGAGTTCGACTGGGCGGAGTTGAGCGCGCAGGGGTGAATTCGTCGTCCCGGCGAACGCCGGGACCTTACCCCGCGGCGTTTGTGGATGCGGGGCAGACCTACCGCCTTCTTCAAACGACAGGACACGGAGTATGGATCCCGGCTCGCGCGGAGCCTGTCATCGGGCGCGCATTCGCGCGACCAGTTGGCTTGGCCGGGACGACGACAGAGTGGTTGTCTAGCTCGCCTTCACCGTGATCCCGCCATCGACCACCAGTTCGATGCCGGTGACGTATTTCGATTCGTCGGACGCCAAAAACAGCGCCGCGTTGGCGACGTCCCAGGCGTCGCCCATGTGGCCCATCGGCACCTGCGCATCGCGCGCCCGCCACATCGCCTCGACGTCGCCGGCGGAATAGCTCGCCGCGAGCCCTGCGGAGTGCGCGACCATCGGCGTCTTCATCAGGCCCGGCAGGATGCAATTGACGCGGACATGATCGCGCGCGAACTGCACGGCGGTGGTCTTCGTCATCTGGTTCATCGCCGCCTTCGAGGCGCCGTAGGTGACGTAGGAAATGCCGAGGTGACGGATCGAGGCGATCGACGAGATGTTGATGATCGAGCCGCCGCCCTGCTTCTGCATCACGGGGATGACGTGCTTCATGGCGAAATAGGCGCTCTTGAGGTTGACCGCGAAGACGTGGTCCCAACTCGCCTCGTCGACCTCGACGACGTTGCCCATTTCGGCAATGCCGACATTGTTGTCGAGCACGTCGATGCGGCCATAGGCCTTCAGGCACGCCGCCGTCATCGCCGCCACCTCCGCTTCGCGCGAGACATCGGCAGTGAACGCGGTCGCCTTACCACCCTCGCCCGTAATGATATCGACGGTTTCCTGCGCGGCGGCGGCGTTGCGATCGACGCAGAACACCTGCGCACCCTCGCGCGCAAAGGTCACGGCCGTCGCCTTGCCGTTGCCCCAGCCCGGACCGATCGATCCCGCACCCACCACCATGGCCGTCTTGCCCTTGAGCCGTTCCATCGACTTCTTCTCCCTTAACGTCAAATTGCCCGGGAAACTGGACGGGTGGAGGCCCCGGGTCAACCTGTCCGATGAGCTAAAGCGGGCCCTCTGGGCATACGCCGACAAGGCCCTTGCCACGGATACCCAATCCGGGGTGAATGCGCGGCGAAACGGGCTCGCTGGAGCCGGGCCGGAGACAAGGTGCCCTGGGGGAAGCATGGCAGCAGACAAGACAACGCCGCACAATGACGAGGTCGTCGCGGTTTCGGACGAGGCGCTGCAGAAGGCCGAATCCTTCGTTGAAGCGGAAGAAGGGGCCGCCAACCGGCTGATGGGCTGGCCGGGAAGAATCTCGACCACGATCGCCGTGGTCATGAGCCTGTTCCACCTCTATGCGGCCTACGCCATCGTTCCGACCCAGGAACTTCGCTACACCCACGTCGCCTTCACGCTGGTGCTCAGCTTCCTGCTGTTTCCGCTGGCGACGCGATTTCGCAACCGCGTGCGCTGGTGGGACGTCGTGCCCGGGATCGTCGCGGTCGCGACCATCGTCTATGCGCTGTGGGGCGGCGACGACTTTACCGACCGCGCCACCATGCCCGACCGCTGGGACGTGATCGTCGGCATCGTCTTCATCATATTGCTCCTGGAGGCGACGCGACGCACGACCGGCGCGATCATGCCTGTCGTGTCAATTCTGTTCATCGCCTATGCGATGCTCGGTCCGCATTTGCCGGCGCCCTGGACCCATCGCGGCTATGATGTGGATCGCCTGGTCGGCCACCTCTTCATTACGCTGGAGGGCATTTTCGGCGTCGCGGTCGACGTATCGGCGACGCTGATCATCCTGTTCACCATCTATGGCGCATTTCTGCAGCAATCCGGCGCGGGCAAGTTCTTCATCGATTTCTCGCTGGCGCTGATGGGCGGAAAGCCGAACAGCGCCGGCCGCACCGTGGTGCTGTCGTCGTTCCTGCTCGGCGGCCCCTCCGGATCCGGCGTCGCCACGACAGTCATGATCGGCACCGTGGCGTATCCGATGATGGCGAAGGCAGGCTTCGAGAAAAACGCCGCGGGCGGCCTGCTCGCAGCCGGCGGACTGGGCGCGATCCTGTCACCCCCGGTGCTGGGCGCTGCCGCGTTCCTGATCGCCGAGTTTCTCAAGATCAGCTATCTCGACGTGATCTGGATGGCGACGATTCCAACCTGTCTCTACTACATGTCGCTGCTGTTCATGGTCGAACTCGACGCCAAGAAATTCGACGCCAAGAACGTGACGTTCACGCCCGAGATGTCGCTCGGCCAGATGACGAAGCGATACGGCTTCCACTTCATCTCGCTGCTCGCCGTGGTCGTGTTCATGATCGTCGGCTATTCGCCATCGCTGTCGGTGTTCTACGCCATCGTCGTCACCTTCGCGCTCAGCTTCCTGCGCAGGGAAACCGCGCTGGTGCCGTCCAAGCTGGTGAAAGCCCTGGCCGACGGCTCGATCGGCGCGCTCAATGCCGCGGCGACCTGCGCCTGCGCCGGCATCGTCGTCGGCATCGTGACGCTGACCGGTCTCGGCCTGAAATTCTCGGCGATCGTCATCAGTTATGCCGGCGGCAGCCTGCTGCTGACGGCGATCTACACCTCGCTGATCGTCTGGATTATCGGCCTCGCGGTGCCAGTGACGGCCTCCTACATCATCTGCGCGGTGATCGCAGCGCCCGCGCTGATCAAGCTCGGCGTGCCCGACTACGCCGCGCACATGTTCATCTTCTACTATGCCGTCCTCTCCGAGGTGTCGCCGCCGACCGCGCTGTCTCCGTTCGCAGCCGCCGCCATCACCGGTGGCGACCCCTACAAGACTACCCTGCAATCCTGGAAATACACGCTGCCGGCGTTCCTGGTGCCGTTCGTCTTCGTGCTCGACCCGCAGGGTGTCGGGCTACTGCTGTCGATCCCGAAGGGTGGATCGTGGATCGATATCCTCGAGATCACGATCAAGACAACCTTCGGCCTGCTGGCGCTGGCGGCGTTCGCCCAGAACTGGGCCCTGCGACAAAATACAGCGGTCGAGCGCGGCCTGCTTCTGTTATCCGGACTGCTGCTGGTGTTTCCGAGCCTCATTGAGGCGATCGTCGAATGGATCATCGGCCGCGATATCAGCTACACGTATGTGCCCGGCCTGGTTATCGGTCTTGGCGTCGTACTGTGGCAGGCCAGAACGCGGTCGCCAGAGCGGCCTGCGCTCACAACATAGAAGCGATCGAGGAGACAAAAATGAAGAAGACTACAGCCATCCTGGCGATGACTCTGGGGCTCGTCCTTGCCGGCGCAGCCCATGCGCAGCAGAAGACGATGTCGATCGGAACCGGCGGCACCGGCGGCGTGTATTATCCGCTGGGCGGCGCCGTCGCCAACGTGCTCTCCAAGAGCCTCCCCAACGTGCAGGCGACCGCCGAGGTCACCGGCGGATCGGTCGACAACCTCAAACTGATCGGCGCCGGGAAGAGCGAAATGGGCTTCACCATGGCCGACGCCGCACTCGATGCGCTGAAGGGCGAAGACAAGTTCAAGAGCGGTAAGGTGCCGTTGCAGGCGCTGCTCGTCGTCTATCCGAACCGCATGCATGTCGTGACGGTGGAAGGCACCGGCATCAACACCATGGCTGACCTGAAAGGCAAGCGCGTCTCGACCGGATCGCCCGGCAGCGCCACCGAAGTCATGGCGTTCCGCGTCATCGAGGCGGCCGGTCTCGACAAGGACAAGGACTTGAAGCGCGAGCGGCTCGGCGTCTCCGAATCCGTCAACGCCATCAAGGACCGCAAGATCGATGCGTTCTTCTGGGTCGGCGGCATCCCGACAGCCGCAGTCACCGATCTCGCCGCAACACCCGGCCTGAAGATGAAGCTGATCGATCACGGCGATCTGGCCGAGAAGATGAACGCCAAGTACGGCAAGCTTTACAGCCCCAGCACGATCAAGGCAGGCGCCTATCCGGGCTACGACAAGGACAATTCCATCGCCGAGGTCTGGAACCTGATCGTCACCGGCGACAAGATGAGCAACGATGACGCCTACACCATCGTCAAGACGCTGGTGGAGAAGAAGGCCGACATCGTCGCCGTGCACAAGGAAGCCGAGAGCTTCACGCTCGACAACCAGGTTCAGGAGCGGTCGCCGATCCCGTTCCATCCCGGCGCAATGAAATACTTCAAGGAAAAGGGCATCGGCAAGTAAGCGCGTCGCTTCGACCGCTACGATCCTTGTGACCGCGGCCCGTCATGGTCCGCGGTCATTTCTTTGCGCGGGCGGGAACCTGCCCGGCCGAAGGCCGTTGGCTGACGGTTGGAACCGCACGAGTGAGCTTTGGGCATTGTCAGGACACAGACCGTCGAGCGGGCACTGGATGCGCTGAATTTCTTTCTCGCCGACGTGCGCGACGGGCTCGGCCCCTATCTCGCGATCTACCTGCTGACCGAACAGAAATGGGACGAGGCCTCGATCGGCATCGTGATGTCGGTGGCCGCGCTCGCCGGCATCGTCGCCCAGACGCCCGCGGGCGCGCTGATCGACCGCTCGACAGCCAAGCGGGCGCTGCTGGTGACGGCGGCCATCGTCGTCACCCTTTCCTGCATCGCCTTGCCGCTGGTCCACGGATTTGAGTTGGTCGCGGCAACACAGGCAATCGCGGCCGC
>DATCXE010000237.1:0-3599 GCA_036565985.1 Bradyrhizobium sp. | reverse complement strand
CCCCGACGAGCGCGGCCATCTGCAGGCGCGGCTCTATTCGCGCACCGGCGAGGACATCACGAAAAGCTTTCCCGATCTCGTACCGTCGCTGCATCTGCCCGGCGCCATCGACGGCGAGTTGCTGGTTCTGCGCGAAGGCCGCGTCCAGACCTTCAACGTGCTGCAGCAACGGCTGAACCGAAAGATCGTCTCGCCGAAGCTGATGAAGGATTTCCCGATCCATCTGCGCGCCTATGACCTGCTCGGCGACGATGAGAACGACCTGCGCGAACTGCCGTTTGCCGAGCGCCGCGCGCATCTCGAAAAATTCGTCCGCAAGCTCGACGACCCGCGTATCGACCTGTCGCCGACGGTTGCATTCGACAGCTGGGAAGCACTGATGGCCGCGCGCGCCGATCCCGGCAGCGCCGGCGCGGGCGAGGATGCCGAGGCGGTCGAGGGCGTGATGCTGAAGCGGCGCGACGCGCCCTACCTGCCGGGCCGGCCCAAGGGCCAGTGGTGGAAATGGAAGCGCGACCCGCACATCATCGACGCCGTGCTGATGTATGCGCAGCGCGGCCACGGCAAGCGCTCGTCCTATTATTCGGATTACACGTTCGGCGTCTGGACCAATGGCGAGGACGGCGAGCAACTGGTGCCGGTCGGCAAGGCGTATTTCGGCTTCACCGACGAAGAATTGCTGCAGATCGACCGGTTCGTCCGCCGTAACACGACCGAGAAATTCGGACCCGTGCGCCATGTCGTGCACGAGCCGGACCAGGGCCTGGTGCTTGAAGTCGCCTTCGAGGGCCTGGCGCGCTCGCCGCGGCATAAATCCGGCGTCGCGATGCGGTTTCCGCGGATCAGCCGGCTGCGCTGGGACAAGCCGCCGCGCGAGGCCGACCGGCTGGAGACGCTGGAGCGGATGCTCAAGGATGTGACAGCAAATTAACTTTCCACTACCGCATGGCAGCCATTGACGGCGAGACGCGGGTTCCCCATGTGCCCCGCCGTGCCGTATAGTGGGCACGACTCGCGAGGAGCAACCGATGCCGAACGACATCAGAGACCTGCCGGCCAGCAATGACGGCCTGTACCGCTTTCTCGGCGGCTCGCCGCTGTCGGTGGCGTTCCGGCTGATCCTGCTGTCGATCCTGGTCGGCGTGGTGCTGGCCGCCATCGGATTCGATCCCTGGAATATCCTGTACAGCATCCGCATGCTGTTCCAGCGGCTGTGGGACCTCGGCTTCGACGCCGTCAACTGGCTCTGGCGTTACTTCCTGCTCGGCGCCGTGATCGTGATCCCGATCTGGCTCCTGTCGCGGCTGTTCGGCAGCCCGCGCGGGCGATAGCGCTCACAATGCGGTAGCAGCCGATGCAATTGCAATTGATCGGCTGCGGCGACGCGCCCGGCATGCTCGCCGGGCCATGAGCATGCATTCGCCCACAGCTTCATCCAAAGTCACGACCGCACGGGTTTTTGCCATCGCAGGGCCTGCGATGGTCGCGAACCTGACGACGCCGCTGATCGGCATCGTCTCGACCACGGCGATCGGCCGGCTCGGCGACGCCACGCTGCTGGGCGGCGTCGCGATGGCGTCGGTACTGTTCGACTGCATGTTCTGGCTGTTCGGATTTCTGCGCATGAGCACGGTGGCCTTTACCGCGCAATCGCTCGGCGCCGGCGAGACGAACGAATTGCGCGCGATCCTCATGCGCGGACTGATCGTCGCGGCCGTGGTCGGCGCGGCGCTGATCGCCCTGCAGATTCCGCTCGTCACGATTCTGCTCGACGCGATGGGTGGCAGCGAGGGCGTCACGCACGCGGCCAGGACCTACTTCACTATCCGGATCTGGTCCGCGCCGTTTGCGCTCGGCAACTATGTCGTGCTGGGCTGGCTGATCGGACAGGCACGCGCGAAGCTGGCGCTGGGCACGCAGATATCCATCAACCTCATCAACATGACAGCGACCGTGCTGCTGGTGCTCGTGTTCGACTTCGGAATCGCCGGCGCCGCCATCGCCGCGCTGATCGCGGAGGCTGCCGGCCTCTTGCTCGGCTTGCTGATCGCGCGCCACCTTTCGAAAGGACAATTCGCGGCTTCCCGTGCCTTGCTGTTCGACCGCGCCAAGCTGATGCGCATGCTCGCGGTCAACCGCGATATCATGATCCGCACCGCATCGCTGATCGCGGCCTTTCTGTTCTTCACCGCACAAGGGGCCCGCGCCGGAGACACGACGCTTGCCGCCAACGCGGTGCTCAACAACTTTCTCCTGATCAGCGCCTTCTTTCTCGACGGCCTTGCCAACGCTGCCGAGCAGCTCTGCGGCCGCGCTTACGGCGCCCGTGACAAGCATGCATTCGCCGGTGCGGTCAGGCTTGTTGTGATGTGGGGGTTCGGCTTTGCGCTCGCGGTCGCCGCCTGCTTCCTGCTGTTCGGGCCTTCGCTGATCGACGTGATGACCGCGAGCGCGGATATACGCCGCATCGCGCGCGACTATCTGCCGTTCGTGATCTTCGCGCCGCTGCTTGGCGTGTTCGCCTTTGCCTTTGACGGGGTCTATATCGGCGCCACCTGGGCACGCGACATGCGCAATCTGATGCTGGCCTCGCTGGTGATCTTCCTCGCCGCGTGGTTCGCGCTGCGCTCGTTCGGCAATGCCGGACTATGGGGCGCCCTGCTGGTGCATTATGCGGCGCGCGGCGGGCTGGAGGCGTTGAGGTATCCGGCGCTGTTGAGGAAGTCGTTTGCAGGAAAGAGCTAAAGCCACGATCTCGCGTCCCGGACGCGGTGCGGCACGAAGTGGCGCGCCGCAGAGCCGGGACCCTTGACGTGGACCCCGGCTCTGCAGCGCATCACGCCTGCGGCGCGCTGCGCTGCGTCCGGGGCACGAGTCACTTCACCGGCCAGTCTTCGGCGGTAATCGTCGCGGCGTCGGCGCCGACGATCTCCGACAGCGAGTCGCGACCGGTTCGCAGCAAGGTCGAGGCGAGATCGTTCTTGATGTCTTCCACCAGGCCGAGCCCCTTGTAGACCAGCGACGAATAGATCTGGATCAGGCTGGCGCCGGCGCGGATTTTCGTCAGCGCGGCGCCGCCGGTATCGATGCCACCGACCCCGATCAGGGGAAACGCGCCCTCGGCACGCACATAGGTTTCCGCCACCATCCGCGTCGACAATCGAAACAGCGGCCGGCCGGACAATCCGCCCTGCTCTTTCGCTCTAGCCTGTTCGCGCAAGGTCAGGGGCCGCGCCAGCGTGGTGTTGGCGACGATCATGCCGTCGACGCGGCGCGAGCGCGCGATCTGCACGACGTCGTCGAGTTCGGCGAGGCTGAGATCCGGCGCGATCTTGAGCAGAACCGGGGAATCGCCGGCGTTATTGCGCACCCGCTCGCGCGCGTCGATCACCTTGGCGAGCAGATCGTCGAGCGCGCCAGACTGCTGCAGATTGCGCAGGCCCGGCGTGTTCGGCGACGAGACGTTGACGGTGAAATAGCTCGCGACCGGCGCGAATACCTCGATCAGCCTGACGTAGTCGGCGACGCGGTCGGACGAATCCTTGTTGGCCCCGACATTGACGCCGACGATGCCGCCCTGATGGGCGCGCGCGGCCAGC
>DATCXE010000287.1:0-2106 GCA_036565985.1 Bradyrhizobium sp. | reverse complement strand
CCATCAGCCCGCCGCCGATGACGACGGCGCCGGGCAGATTGCGGATTCCGGCCTGCATCATCCCGGGCTGGCTGATGGCGGCGAGTTCGGTCGTGCTGGTGCGAAAACTTGCCGCGGTCCATGCCTTGCCCGTGGCGGTCGATACCGTGTGGGGGCCGGCAAAGCGGTCGCGCAGCAGGACTTGTGTTACGCCGAATCGATCGACAACGGCAACCGACACCTGAAAGCCGCGCTTGCGGCAATCTTCCAGCGTTGCCCTTGCCAGGTCCTGCGCCAGTTCGGGGCTCAGCGACTTGTAGGTCACGAGCGCTTCCTGGGCTGCGGCCGGGCCCGCGAGCAGGCAGGAAATCGCCGTCACGGCCTGCAAATAGCGAGCGAGCATCGATGTTCCCTCTGCGACCTCTCCTGCCGCGCGTTGGCGGGATCTTTTTTTGGAGTCTTCGAACCTTACCAGAGCGGGGAGCGGCAGCATCCATAATATTATATTGTGGCTCGCGCATTGCGAGGCGTTGAGCGGAAGCCGATCCGCCGTTAGCGTGCGGCCACGATCGTACTGGTAGGTGGCATGACCGAGGAAGCGCCGGAAATTTACGTACCGCAAGCGAATTTATCTGCAACTCCGGCGGGGCCCGCAACGCCGGCCGACGCCGCAGCCGACGCGCCGCTGCTCCGTATCGAGGGAGTCGCCAAGACGTTCGGCAATTTCCGCGCCGTGGACAGGCTCTCGCTCGACGTCAGGGCCGGCGAGTTCTTCGCGCTGCTGGGACCGAGCGGCTGCGGCAAAACCACGCTGCTGCGGATGCTCGCCGGTTTCGAGACGCCGGACGAGGGCCGCATCCTGCTCGGCGGCCGCGATATCGCGCCGGTGCTGCCGCATGAGCGGCCCGTCAACATGATGTTCCAGAACTACGCGCTGTTCCCGCATCTCACGGTGCGCGACAACATCGCGTTCGGGCTGAAACGCGCAGGAATGGCGCGCGCCGACATCGACGCCCGCGTGGCCGAAATGGTGGCGCTGGTCAGGCTCGAGGGCATGGAGAAGCGCAAGCCGGATCAGCTTTCCGGCGGCCAGAAGCAGCGTGTGGCGCTGGCGCGCTCGCTGGCGCGGCGGCCCAAGATCCTGCTGCTCGACGAACCGCTGGCTGCGCTCGACAAGAAGCTGCGCGAGAGCACGCAGGCCGAACTGATGGAACTGCAGCGCCGCCTCGGCATGACGTTCATCATTGTCACCCACGACCAGGAGGAGGCGATGACGATGGCGAATCGTATTGGTGTCATGAACGCCGGCCGGCTCGAGCAGGTCGCAAGCCCGCGTGACCTCTACGAGGCGCCGCAGTCGCGCTGGGTCGCCGAGTTCGTCGGCGACGTCAATCTGTTCGACGGCGAGGTCGCTTCGCGCGAACATAATCGCTTGGGCATATCGACGCGAGATGGCGCAACGCTGGCGGTGGCGGAGCCGCGCAATGTTGCTGTCAGCACCGCGGTCTCGGTCGCCATTCGTCCCGAGAAGGTCAAGCTGTCGCGCCGCGGACCGGGGTCGGACGCGGTCAGTTCGCAGCTGATCAACCGTCTCGAAGGCGAGGTCACCGACGTCAGCTATCTCGGCGGTCTGACGGTCTACAAGGTCAAGCTCGATTCCGGTGCGGTGGTGCGGTCGTCGATCGCCAACACCGCGCGGCTCGACAGGGATACCTACAGCGCGGGCCAGCGCGTGGTGGCGTGGTTCACGCCCGACGATTGCGTGGTGCTGGAACGATGAGCGCACGCCGCATCTTCGCGCAGCCGGCGCGTTACGCCGTGATCACGCCGTATTTGTGGATGGTGCTGTTCTTCCTGCTGCCGTTCGGCTTCGTGCTGAAGATCAGCCTGTCGCAGACCGCGATCGCCCAGCCGCCCTATGTGCCCCTGTTCGATCTCACCGAAGGGTGGGAGGCGATCAAGGCGGCGTTTGCGCAACTGTCGCTGGATAATTTCAGGCTGCTGGTTTCCGACAGTCTTTACATCAGCTCCTATCTGCGCAGTCTCTTTGTGGCGGTGACATCGACGCTGATCCTGCTCCTGATCGGCTATCCCATCGCCTACGGCATGGCGCGGCTGCCGAAGCGC
>DATCXE010000206.1:0-6737 GCA_036565985.1 Bradyrhizobium sp. | reverse complement strand
TCCGACGCCCGCCATTCGGCTGCTTGGCCCGCATGGCGGGCGTTGCATTTTGTCACGGTTGGGACGCGCCCGCCCACCGATCATCGGGCTAGCCAAGCCGTTCCCCATCCTGCAAACTGCCGATTAATTCCTGCAAGGTCGCCTTTCAGAAGCGCCGGCGGGATTGTTCCGGCGGACGGCCGAACGGCCGCCACGGCGGGCAAGACAAAGAACAAGGCGCCGGAGGGGAGTGAATGCCTGACATCTCAAGACGCCGGACGCGGCGTCGGTCCGCCGTGCAACCCGTCCGCCGCATGAGCCGCGTGCAGCGCGCCTTGCACCACGCCTTCGCGGATTGAGGGCGCTTATGGACTTCCCCATCGATCTCCTGGTCAACGCCATCATCGCCGGCCTGATGCTCGGTGGCTTCTACGCCGCCGTCACCGCCGGCATTTCGATCTCGTTCGGCATGCTCGATATCGTCAACATCGCGCATCCGGCCTTCATCCTGCTCGGCTCCTACATGGCCTACATCGCCAACGTTGAGCTCGGCGTCGACCCGATCCTTGTCAGCGTCGTGATGCTGCCGGTGTTCTACCTGCTGGGCGGGGTGGTCTATCAGGTCTATCACCACTCGTTCGAACGGCGCGGGCAGGAGTCGCTGCGCGGCCTCGCCTTCTTCTTCGGTTTGCTGTTTGTCACCGAAGTGATCCTGCTCCTCGTGTTCGGCGTCGATTATCGCTCGGTCAACGCGGACTATATCGGGCCGAGCGTGTCGCTCGGCTTCATGGAGTTTCCGCTGCGCATGCTGGTGCCGGCGCTGGCCGCGCTGGCTATGTTCGCCGGGCTGCAGATCTTCCTGTCGCGCAGCTTCATCGGCCGTGCCGTCATGGCGGTGTCGCAGGACCCGACCGCATTGCGTCTGATGGCGGTCGATCCGACCCGCATCAAGCGCATCGCTTTCGGCATCTCCATCGCCACCGCCTCGATGGCGGGCGCCTTCCTCATCATCATCCAGCCGGTGATCCCGTCGGTCGGCCGCGACTATATCGGCCGCATCTTCGCGATCTGCGTGCTGGGCGGACTCGGCAGCCTGCCCGGCACCATGATCGCGGCGCTGCTGCTGGGCGTCATCGAAAGCATCACCGCGACTTTCTACGGCCCGTCCTGGGCGCCGGCGGTGTCGTTCGGCATCCTGCTGCTCACCCTGGCCGTGCGGCCATCCGGAATCATGGGACGCTAGGCCGTGCGTACACCCGTCTTCATCCTGATCCAGATCGCCATCGCCGCGGCGCTCTATCTCGTGCTGCGCCACTTCGGCAATGACTACCTGTTCTTCGCCGGATACACGGTGCTGCAATACATCGTGCTGGCGACGGCCTGGAACATCCTCGGCGGCTATTGTGGCTACGTGAATTTCGGTTCGGCCGGGTTCTTCGCGATCGGCGTCTATACCAGCGTTTTCTTCCACACCATCGGCCAGAGCGTGGACGAGCTGTTTCCGGATTCCCTCGCCGGCATCATGCACACCATCTTTCCGCTACCGTTGCCGCTCATCATTCTCTTCGGCGGGGTGACAGCGGGGCTGGTCGGCCTCGGAACTGGCTATCTGACGTTGCGGCTGCGCGGCGTGTTCTTCGCCATCGCCACGCTCGCGCTCTCGATCGTATTGCAAACGCTGGTGGTGAACTGGTCCTTTGTCGGCGGCTCGCGCGGCGCCTATGTCATCCCGCCCAACACCGTACCGATCTTCGGACCCTTCATTCAGTATCTGTTCGTGCTGATGCTGGCGCTGGTCATCCTCTCGTTGACCTTGGCGCGGCTGATCGAACGCTCGCGCCTCGGCGTCGGTTTTGCGACCATCCGCGACGACGAACTGGCGGCCGAAGCCTCCGGTGTACCGACTTTGAACCTAAAGCTGATTGCCACCGTGCTTTCGGGCGCGCTCATGGGCATGGCCGGCGCGCCCTTCCCCTACTATATCGGCTACGTCGAGCCGGGCTCGGCCTTCGATCTGTCCTACGCGGTCAACTCGATCGCGATGCCGATGATCGGCGGCACCACTTCCTGGGTCGGGCCGTTGGTCGGTGCCGTCCTGCTCGGCACGTTGCAGCAGATTGCGACCGTGACCATCTCCTCGGTTGCCAACCTTCTGATCGTCGGCCTGCTCCTGATCGGGTTCGTCATCATCGCGCCCAACGGCATCGTCGGGCTGTGGCAGAACTGGATTGGCAAGAGGTCCAAGAGGTCCGACTCATGAGCGCCCCGATTTTGCAGATCGACCAGGTCGGTAAGCGCTTCGGCGGCTTCGTCGCGCTCGACGCGGTCGATCTGACCATCGCCGAGGGCGAGCGTATTGGCCTGATCGGGCCCAACGGCTCCGGTAAGAGCACGCTCGTCAATTGCATCTGCGGCACGCTGCACAACGAGACCGGCACCGTCACCTTCGCCGGCCAATCCGTGAACGGCATGACCGCGCACCAGCGCACCCGCCTCGGGCTCGCCCGCAGCTTCCAGCTTCCCCGCCCCTTCGTGAGCATGACCGTCGCCGAAAACATCCGCGTGCCGCTACTCTACACGGTCGATGCGCGGGCTGAGCATCGCCTCTCGCCCGCCGAGCTCGACGACCGCTGCATGGAGCTGCTCAAGCTGGTCTCGCTCGGCGATAAGGCACGCAAGAACCCACGCGACCTCACCCAGGTCGAGATGCGCAAGCTGGAGCTGGCGCGCGCCGTGGCCGCCGAGCCGAAACTGCTGATCGCCGACGAATCGATGGCCGGCCTGTCGCATTCGGAGGTCGAGGATATCGTGGCCCTGCTGCTCCGCCTCAACGAGCACGGCATCACTATCATCATGATCGAGCACATCATGCGCGCGGTGATGACCTTCTCCCAACGCCTGGTGGTGCTGGTGTCCGGCAAGAAGATCGCCGACGGAAAGCCCGAGGATGTGATCAACAATCAGGAAGTCGTGGGGGCTTATATTGGCACCTAACACCAACAGCATTGCCGTCGAGGCCATCGATGCCGCCTACGGCGCCGTGCGGGTGCTGGAAGACGTGAGCTTGCGCGTGGGCAGCGGCGAGACCGTGGTGCTGCTTGGTACCAACGGCAACGGCAAGAGCACGTTGATGAAGTGCATCATGGGCATGGTGCGCCCGACCACAGGCCGGATCATCGCGGAGATCGACGGTGAGACGCACAATCTTGTCGGGCTGACCACCGAGCAGATCGTCGATCTCGGCATTGCGCTGGTGCCGGAAGGCCGCCGGCTGTTTCCGCGCCAGACCGTGGAAGAAAACCTGCTGCTCGGCGCCAGCCGCCACAAGGCGCGCCCCAAGATCAAAACCAATCTCGACTTCTGCTTCGAAATTTTCCCGCGACTGGCCGAGCGCAAGAGCCAGCTCGCTGGCTCGATGAGCGGCGGCGAACAGCAGATGCTGGCGCTGGCACGCGCGCTGATGCTCGACCCGCGTATCTTGCTGATCGACGAACCGTCGGTGGGGCTGGCGCCCGTGCTAGTGAGCCGCACGATCGACGCCATCAAGCAGCTCAAGGACCACTACCAGCTTACGGTGCTGATGGCGGAGCAGAACTTCATGCAGGCGGTCCGCATCGCCGACCGCGGCTATGTCATCGTGCACGGTAAGATTGCTTTTGAAGGCCGCTCCGCGGACGAGCTCAACAACAACAACCTGATCCGCCAGTTTTATTTGGGGTTGGAGGCGTAAGGCCAACGGCGCCGTCCTGTCCCCGTCATCCTGAGGTGCGCGCCCAACGGGTCCGGCCGAGGCCGGCCCGATGACAAGCTCCGGCGCGCCTCGAAGGATGCACGGCCCGGACTGGTCATCCTTCGAGGCTCGCTCGCTGGCGCTCGCTCGCACCTCAGGATGACGGGCTAAGGCCTGCCAAAAAAACAGCGCCGCGGCAAACCGCGGCGCTGCTTCGTTTCTGCGATGACCGTAGCGCTTACTTATGCGCCTTCTCATAAGGATAGACGACCTTGCCGGTGGCGAGGTCGCTCGGGTCGAGCACCGTCTGGTAGCTCATGCCGCGCCAGGTCTCGAGGTTCGCATCGTCCTTGATGCCGTGATACTGCACCGTCAGCATCCGTCCCTGCGCCCACTCGCCCTTCTTGCCGAACTTGATGGAACCCATCACGGTCTTGAAGGTATGGCTCTTCAGGTAGGCGGCGATCTTGTTATCGTCGAGGCTTTTTGCACCTTTGATCGCATCACCAAGGACCTGAAACTGGGCATAGCCCCAGCCGCCCAGATAATAGCCGAGCGGATCGACGCCGGCCGCCTTGGCCCTTACCTGGTATTCCTTGAAGAAGGCCTCGGTGCCCTCATACATCTCCTTTTTATCCGGCACCCAAGTCTCGTAATTCACAATGCCGTTGAGCTTGGACTTGAGCTTGTCCTTGAACACGGTCGCCTGCAGGCCGACCATGGCGCCACCGAACATTTTGGGGTTCAGCCCAATTTCGTTCGCGGCCTGGACGATGCCGACCGAGTCGAGCGGATAGGCGCAGACCACGACGAGATCGGCATTCGCGGCTTTGATCGCACGCACGATTGGCGCGAAATCGGTGGTCTTCGGCGGCGGCGGATAGCTCTTGTCGTAGACGATCTTGAAGCCGTACTTCTTAACGTTCTCGCGCGCGCCATCGCAGGCGTTCTGCGAGAATTCGGCGTCGGCTGCCGCCAGTGCCACGGTCTTCGGCTTTGGCTTCTGCGCGGCCGCAACCTGGAAGAATCCGTCGGTGAATGAGGTCTTGGTGTCGGGCCCGGTCGGCAGGATCGAGAAATATTTCGGATATTTGAACTTGGAGTTCACGTCGAGCGCGAACAGGCTGATATAGGTCTTGCCCTTGCGGATGATGACGGGCATCGCGGGCGCGTTCTGGTTGGTGGCGTAACCGCCGACCACGAGATCGACTTTGTCGACATCGAGCAGCTTGGTGTAAATGCCCGGCACTTCGGCGGGCGAGCTCTTGTCATCGTAATACTTGAGCTCGACTTGGCGTCCAAGCAAGCCGCCGGCCTTGTTGACCTGGTCGCGCCAGATTTCCGCACCGATCAACGCCTGCTTGCCGTTCGGAGAGAGGAAGCCGGTGAGTGACTGACCGAAGCCGATCTTGATCGGCTGCTTGTCTTGCGCGCTGGCCGGCTGCGTGGCGAACAGCGCACCGGCTGCGAGCGTAAGGCTTACCCCCGCGACCCGGGCAAATGTCCGGGACTTAAGATAACGAAACATATCGATCCTCCCGCGTACAGTTGTTTTGCAGTATCTTACGCAGATTGCAGGCAGATGCTAGAGGCTTCGCTGTACCGGAAGATGGGCTAGATCCCCTCCACCATAATGGTTTCGACCTCTCCCGCGCCGCTGCGCCGGAAGGCCGCGGCCCGGTCGTATTCTGGCGACGTGAAGCAGGCCACCCCCTGCTCGAAGGTGGGGAATTCAATCACGATGAAGCGGTGGAATTTGTCCGGCCCTTCCATGATTTGAAATTTGCCCCCGCGCGCCAGCACCTTGCCGCCGAACTTAGCGATGATGTCGGGCACCTGATCTGTATATTTCTTGTATTCGACGGGGTCGTTGATCTTGGATCGCGCCACCCAGTAAGCTGACATTGAATCCTCCTTTATCGCGGCGTCATTGCCCGCCAATCGATCCGGCCGGAGCGTGCCATCGGGCCGCGCTTCGTGCGGACCCGTTGGGCCGGCCCGGGTGTAAACTTGTGTCGGGCATCAACGTCTTTAATGGTGCAGACTATCCAAGACGTGGATGGCCGGGACAAGAGGGCGTTTACGCCCGGCTTCGACGGGCTATGCCCGGTCATGACAGAGGAGAAGCAAACCGTGTCACGCCGAGTGATCGACATCTCCGTGCCGCTCGAAAACGACGTGGCGGCCGATCCGCCGGGCTACGGGCCCAGCATCGAATATTTCGATCACCAGGCGACCGCGGCCGACGTGCTCAAATTCTTTCCCGGCCTGAAAAAGGAAGACCTCCCCGACGGAGAGGGCTGGGGATTTGAATGGGTGCGTCTGTCGACGCACTGCACGACGCATCTCGACGCGCCCTGGCACTTCGCCTCCACTATGGACGGCGGCAAGCGCGCCATCACCATCGACGAGGTGCCGCTCGACTGGTGCTTCCAGCCGGGCGTGAAGCTCGACTTCCGCCACTTCCCCGACGGTTACGTCGCAACAGCCGCCGACGTTGAGGCAGAACTTAAGCGCATCGGTCATGAACTTTCGCCACTTGAAATCGTAGTGGTGAACACCACCGCGGGTGCGGCTTACGGACGCGCCGATTATGTCGCCAAGGGCTGCGGCATGGGCCGCGAGGCAACGATGTACCTGCTCGAGCGCGGCGTGCGCGTCACCGGCATCGACGGCTGGAGCTGGGACGCGCCCTTCGTCCACACCAAGCAGAAATATGCTGAGACTCGCGATCCCAAATTGATCTGGGAGGGCCACCGTGCCGGGCGAGAGATCGGCTATTGCCATATCGAGAAGTTGCACAATCTCGAAGCGCTGCCGGCCACCGGCTTCACGGTGAGCTGTTTTCCAGTGAAAGTGCGCGGCGGTTCCGCCGGCTGGACGCGGGCGGTTGCGATCATCGACGCGTGACGTTAGCATCGCGCCATAACAAGCGACGGTCGAAGGCCCGGCAAGACTGCCGGTGACGTGCCGCGCATAAAAGGGGGAGACACTATGGACAGACGCCGATTCATCGGCGGGACTGCGG
>DATCXE010000195.1:0-4239 GCA_036565985.1 Bradyrhizobium sp. | reverse complement strand
GCAAGGATACCATCTATGTCGCCGACGTGTTCGCCTACCGCACCGTGGACGGCGCGACCGGCGAAGTGTCCGAGCCCGCCCGCATGCATGCCGACGGCGGGACGCTGGAATATCCAATGAGCGCCACCGCCAAGGGCGACGACGTACTGCTGTCGAGCTGGTTTACCGGAACGGTGCAGCTGATCGACCGCAAGTCCGGCAAGACCAGGGAGATGCTGCACGACTTCAAGGCGCCGCACGACGCCGTCAAGCTCGGCGACGGCAGCATTCTCGTCAACGAACTCGGTAGCAAATCGCTGGTCCGCGCCAGCGGCGAACACGGCAAGGACCGCAAGGTCGTGATCAGCGGCCTCGAAGGGCCGGTCGGCATGGTCGCGGGCCCTGACGATGTGGTCTATGTGACCGAAGCCTTTGCCGGACAGGTATCCAGGGTGGGAACCAACGGCGAGAAGTCGGTGGTCGCCAGGGATCTGAAGGGACCCGAAGGCATTGCGCTGGCGCCCGACGGCAAACTTGTTGTCGCCGAGGTCGGCGCCAAACGCATCGTATCGATCGATCCGAAGGACGGGAGCGTCACCGAGATCGCCGGCAACCTGCCGATCGGCCTCCCCGCCACGCCCGGCGGACTGCCGAGCAACATCCCGACCGGCGTCGGCGTCGGTGCGACCGGGGTGATCTATTTCTCGTCGGACATCGAGAACGCGATCTACAAGGTCACGAAAAAATAGGCACCGTAGCGCCGCCTGCCGGAACTCCGGTCGCGCGCTCCCGTTGACCGGGCGGGACCAAGCCGCCCGCCGCGGCCGGCGGGGCGCGGCCGAGTGACGGAGGTCATCATGCAGATCAAGCGTGAGGACGTTGCCAGGGTCGTTGGCGGAGCCGACGACGTGACCATCGCCCAGATCATTGGAACCGGCGCAACAGTGGACGAACTCGCCGAGGCCCAGGCCTGGCTCTCCAATGACGAGCCGATGCTCAATGCCGGGCGGCCGCTGGCAACGGGCCGCGTTCGCGAACTCGTCGACATCCTCTGCGAGCTCGACCCAGGTGAGGACGAGGACGACAGGGGCGGAACCCCCGTCGTCGAGCAGGCCTGACGACGTGCGTTGGACGCACCCCTGACGGGGATGCATCCAATCGCTTTCATGTCCTTATCAATTCAGCTTGCGCTTCGGCACCGGCGTTTCGAACTGCGCGATTTCAGCGGTCTGCGCTGCCTTGCCGTTGAAGGTCAGCACGTTGCCTTCGGAGGAGATGACGACGCGGTCGCCGTCGGCGATCTCGCCGGCCAGGATCATCTCCGCCAGCGGGTCCTGCACACTGCGCTGGATCACCCGTTTCAGGGGCCGCGCGCCGTAGGCGGGATCCCAGCCCTTGGCCGCCAGCCAGTCGCGCGCGGCAGCGTCGAGCGTCAGCGTGATCTTGCGGTCTTCCAGGAGCTTCTGCAGCCGGGCGAACTGGATCTCGACGATCCGGCCCATCTCGCTCTTCTGCAACCTGTGGAACAGGATGATCTCGTCGACGCGGTTGAGGAATTCGGGCCGGAAGTGCGCCCGCACCATGCCCATCACCTGCTCGCGCACTGCTGACGTATCCTCGCCTTCCGGCTGGCTCACCAGGAACTCCGAACCGAGGTTCGAGGTCATGATGATCAGCGTATTGCGGAAGTCGACGGTGCGGCCCTGACCATCGGTCAGGCGGCCGTCGTCGAGCACCTGCAGCAGCACGTTGAAAACATCCGGGTGCGCCTTCTCGATCTCGTCGAACAGCACCACCTGATACGGCCGCCGCCGCACCGCTTCGGTGAGCGCGCCGCCCTCGTCATAGCCGACATAGCCGGGAGGCGCGCCGATCAGGCGCGAGACAGAGTGCTTCTCCATGTACTCGGACATGTCGAGGCGGACCATCGCGGTCTCGTCGTTGAACAGGTACTCCGCCAGCGCCTTGGTCAGCTCGGTCTTGCCGACGCCGGTGGGCCCTAAGAACATGAACGAGCCCATCGGGCGGTTCGGGTCCTGCAGGCCGGCGCGCGAACGCCGCACCGCGGTCGCCACCGCACGCACGGCTTCGGCCTGGCCGACCACGCGCTTGCCCAGGCTGCCCTCCATCTTCAGGAGCTTGTCCTTTTCGCCCTCCAGCATCTTGTCGACGGGAACGCCGGTCCAGCGCGAGACCACCTGCGCGATGTGGTTGGCCGTGACGGCCTCCTCCATCATTTCGCCGGGGTTCTCGTGGGCTTCGATGTCGACGAGCTTCTTCTCCAGCTCGGGAATCCGGCCATAGGCAAGCTCGCCCGCGCGCTGGAATTCGCCGCGCCGCTGCGCGTTCGCCAGTTCGATGCGCAAGGCATCGAGTTCGCTCTTCAGCTTCTGCGCATTGGACAGCTTGTTCTTCTCCGCGCTCCAGCGCGAGGTCAGGTCGGCCGACTGCTTTTCGAGGTCGGCGAGTTCCTTCTCCAGCGCCTGCAGCCGGGTTTTCGAGCCGGTATCGGTTTCCTTCTTGAGAGCTTCCTGCTCGATCTTCAGCCGGATAATTTCCCGATCCATCGAATCGAGTTCTTCCGGCTTGGAATCGACCTGCATCTTCAGCCGCGCCGCCGCCTCGTCCATCAGGTCGATGGCCTTGTCGGGCAGAAAGCGGTCGGTGATGTAGCGGTTCGACAGCGTGGTCGCAGCCACCAGCGCCGAATCGGTGATCCGCACGCCATGGTGCTGCTCGTACTTGTCCTTTAGGCCGCGCAGGATCGAGATCGTATCCTCGACCGTCGGCTCGGAGACGAACACCGGCTGGAACCGGCGCGCCAGCGCGGCGTCCTTTTCGACATGCTTGCGATACTCGTCGAGCGTGGTCGCGCCGATGCAGTGCAGTTCGCCGCGCGCCAGCGCGGGCTTCAGCAGGTTCGACGCATCCATCGCGCCGTCGGCCTTGCCGGCGCCGACCAGCGTGTGCATCTCGTCGATGAACAGGATGATGGAGCCCTCGGCCGCGGTGACTTCCTGCAGCACGGCCTTCAGCCGCTCCTCGAACTCGCCACGATACTTGGCGCCTGCGATCAGCGCCCCCATGTCGAGCGAGAGCAGCTTCTTGTCCTTCAGGCTCTCCGGTACGTCACCGTTGAGGATGCGCAGCGCCAGGCCCTCGACGATCGCGGTCTTGCCGACGCCGGGTTCGCCGATCAGCACGGGATTGTTCTTGGTGCGGCGGGAGAGCACCTGGATGGTGCGGCGGATTTCCTCGTCGCGCCCGATCACCGGATCGAGCTTGCCGTCGCGCGCCGCCTGCGTGAGGTCGCGGGAATATTTCTTCAGCGCGTCATAGGCGTTCTCGGCCGTGGCGCTGTCGGCGCTGCGGCCCTTGCGCAGCGTTTCGATCGCCGCGTTGAGGTTCTGCGGCGTGATGCCGCCCTTGTTGAGAATGGCGCCGGCCGCGCTGTTCTTCTCGAGCGTCAGACCGAGCAGCAGCCGCTCGACCGTGACGAAGCTGTCGCCGGCTTTCTCGGCGGCCTTTTCCGCCGCGTCGAACGCGCGCGCCAGTTCGGGGGCAAGATAGATCTGCCCGGCGCCACTCCCCGAGACCTTCGGCAGCTTGTTGAGGGCCTCCTCGGTGGCTTTGAGGATGGCGCGCGAATTGCCGCCGGCGCGGTCGATCAGACCACCGGCAAGCCCTTCGCTGTCGTCCAGCAGCACCTTGAGCAGGTGCAGCGGCGAGAACTGCTGATGCCCGTCGCGCATCGCCAGCGATTGCGCTGACTGGATGAAGCCGCGCGCACGCTCTGTGTATTTCTCAATATTCATGTTTCTTGCTTCCCTCGGCCTGCCGTCCCCACCCGGGGCGCGATCAGAAAAAGTGGGAACCGGTTTTTGCGTCCGATCGCGCCCCATTTATGTTTGGCGCGTGACCTTGACGCGAAACCGCACACACTTTCGCGGGTCACGCGCGTAGCATGATTACGGCATCTTCACTGGGTGTACGCGGACCGCATTGACATTCCTCAACCGGCCGCGGGTCGTCGCCCTGTTTTCAGGCTTGACGCAAATGTGGGCATGGCACGGCAAAACGGAAGAGGCCGGCTCACAAATTCGGGAGCGGTGGCGGAGCGCGCGGGAATCCCTTAATAAGCCGCATGGATGCCTCCTCCCCCGCCCGCATCGCCGGGATCTACCGCTATCCGGTCAAGGGCCTGACCCCGGAGCAGCTCGGCCGCGCCGAGGTCAAGCCTGGCCAGACGCTGCTGGCGGA
>DATCXE010000183.1:0-3356 GCA_036565985.1 Bradyrhizobium sp. | reverse complement strand
CGATCATCCCGAGCGCGTGCTGCCGCCGGTGATCCATGTCGCGGGCACCAACGGCAAGGGCTCGACCATCGCGTACCTGCGCGCGATCCTCGAAGCCGCGGGCCTGCGTGTCCACGTCTACACCTCGCCCTATCTGGTGCGGATCAACGAATGCTTCCGCATCGGCGAGCGCGGCGGCGGCAGGCTCGTGACCGACGCCGAGTTGCGGCAGGTGCTGGAACAGTGCGAACAGGCCAACAAGGGCGAGCCGATCACGATTTTCGAGATCGAGACCGCGGCGGCGTTCTGTTTGTTCGCGCAGCATGAAGCCGATGTCGTGCTGCTGGAGACCGGTCTTGGCGGAAGGCTCGACGCCACCAACGTCATCGACAGGCCGATCGCGACCGTCATCACGCCGGTCAGCATGGATCACATGGAGTTTCTCGGCAATTCGCTGAGTGCGATTGCCGCCGAGAAGGCTGCCATCATCAAGCGGAACATGCCGGTGGTCTGCGCCGAGCAGGCGGCGGAGGCGATGACGGTGATCGAAGCGCAGGCCGGCCGCATGCGCGCGCCGCTGCATGCGGCCGGGCAGCAATGGCATGTCGGCGTCGAACGCGGACGACTGGTCTACCAGGATGAGCGGGGCCTGCTGGATCTCGCGGCGCCGAAACTGTTTGGCCGGCATCAGTTCGACAATGCGGGACTTGCGATTGCGACCTTGCGCGCGATCGATGCGTTCAGGATCGGGATGTCCGCGTATGAAGCCGGTATCGTCAGCGCGGAATGGCCGGCGCGGATGCAGCGGCTGTCCGCAGGCGCGCTGGTCGATCAGGGACCGAAGGCGTGCGAGATCTGGCTCGACGGCGGACACAACGCCGAAGGCGGCCGTGTCGCGGCCGCGGCGCTCGGCGACCTCGAGGAGCGGGTATCGCGCCCGCTGGTGGTGATCGCGGGCATGATGGCGAACAAGGATGCGAGTGCGTTCCTCGCCAATTTCGCCGGCCTGACGCGCCACATCATCGCGGTGCAGATTCCCGGCCGCGACAACGCGATGGCGCCGGACCGTCTGGCGGATGCGGCGCGCGCGCTCGGCATGCGCGTGGAAACCGCCGCAAGCGTCGAGGCCGCGCTGCACGCGCTGTCACGCCTTGCCTACGAAGTGCCGCCGCGGATTCTGATTACCGGATCGCTCTACCTCGCCGGCCATGTGCTGGCCGTCAACGGCACGCCGCCTGCATAGCCGTCAAAGGATCAAAGAAATGCCGCTGGAATCGCTTCCAGCGGCGGTCCGGGAAGAAGTATCGATTGCTTATGAATTCGCCAGCCCCGGTACACCCGGTTTCTAGCCAAGGCGATCAGACGCGGCGAGAAGGAACTCGGCATACGCAGAATATCCGAGGCGCATGTTGCACTGCGGTTTCACCCAAATGAGGTAGGCGCTTTCCTTTGTTTTTGCTGGGAAAACAACCCTCGGGATAGGTCGAATGAAGATGCGTCTTGCAGCGATTGCCGACGTGCACGGAAACTATCTGGCGCTGGAAGCCGTGCTGGCCGACATCCGCGCACAGGGAATTGGCGCGATCGTCAATCTCGGCGACATGGCCAGCGGCCCGCTCGATGCGCGCCGAACCATGGACACGCTGATGGCGCTCGATGCCGTCCACGTGCTGGGCAACCACGATCGCTGGCTGATCGACCGGCCGGTCGAGAAGATGGGTTCGTGGGAGCGGCCTGCCCATGCGCAACTCGACGCGCGGCATCTCGACTGGTTGCGGAGGGTGCCACCGACGCAGATATTTCGCGATCAGGTGTTTCTCTGCCACGCCACGCCTGCCGACGATAATGTTTACTGGCTCGAGACAGTGACGCCTGATGGCTCGGTCAGGATGTCTCCGTTGGAGGCGATCGAGAAGGAAGCGGAGGGAATTTCGCAGTCGCTTATTCTGTGCGCCCATACGCATATCGCGCGCGCGGTCAGACTCAGCGACGGGCGCCTGGTGGTCAATCCCGGTAGCGTCGGCGGTCCCGGCTTTTCGTACAACGTTCCGTTCCCGCATGTGATTGAGGCTGGCACGCCTGATGCACGCTACGCGGTTCTGGAATTGACCGATGCGTCCTGGCGCGTGACCTTCCGGCATGTGCCTTACGATCACGAGGCGATGGCCGCATTGGCGCGGCGGAACGGCGACGCTGAATTTGCATCCGCGCTTTCGACGGGTTGGATCTGCACCCGAGACTGAGCCTCGCTTCATCCTCGCGCGTCCCGGACGCGGCGCGGCACGAAGTGACGCTCCACAGAGCCGGGACCCAGCTCGACGATGGGCCCCGGCTCTGCAGCGCACCACGCCTGCGGCGCGTTGCGCTGCGTCCGGGGCGCGAGTCGCTGCGTGATCATCACAAAAACAAAACGGCCGGCTCAATGCCGGCCGTTTCAAAAATCAGATACCGTAAAGCCTGTCAGACCGCAGCTGTGATCCACTGCTGCAGCTTCTGCTTCGGCGCTGCGCCGACCTGACGGGAGGCCATCTCGCCGCCCTTGAAGATCATCAGGGTCGGGATCGACATCACGCCGTATTTCGAGGCCGTCTTCGGGCTCTCGTCGACGTTCAGCTTCACGATCTTGACCTTGTCGCCCATCGCGCCGGAAATCTCGTCGAGGGCAGGGGCGATCATGCGGCAGGGGCCGCACCACTCGGCCCAGAAGTCGACGACCACCGGCCCTTGCGCTTTAAGCACTTCGGCTTCGAAATCGGCGTCAGAAACCTTGCCAACGGCCATGGAATACCTCGTTCGGTTAGAAATGATGGGGCGCAGCGGAGATTCGCGCCCAAGGATGATGCGACAAACCTATGAACGCGATCCTGCCGGGTCAAGCGCGGTCACGCCGAGATGATAGGATGCCAGCTCGGCCTCCAGCGCGGGGGCGGAAATCTCCATCAATTCAGGGGTTTCGGTCCAGAGCAGTGCGGCGCGGACCGGCCGTTGGGGATAAAGTTTGGCCAATACCGCCCGGTACAGCGCGAGCTGGCGGACATAGCCTCTCGGGGCCTCAGTGGGGTCGCTCGGCGGGGCGTGGTTGGTCTTGAAATCGACGATCAGGACCTCGCGCTCGGTGACCACGAGGCGGTCGATCTGCCCGGAAACCAGCGCTGGCCGGCCGCCGGGCCCCTCCAGCCGTCCGACGATCGAGACCTCAGCACGGCTGCCGGGTGCGAATACCGGCGCGAACCGCGTATCCGCGATCAGCGCCAGCGTGCCGTCAGCCAGCATCTGTTGTTCTTCCGCGGTCCAGCTGCCGGCGTTGCGGGCGAGATAGGCCAGCGCAGCCTCGCGGCGTCGTTCGGCAGCGATCTCGGGCAGCGATTGCAGCAGCC